>JAIXXU010000195.1 GCA_027490595.1 Pseudomonadota bacterium | reverse complement strand
TTTCAAGCAATGTTGGTATTGCAGAATGTTCAAAGTGTTGATTTGAAATTTTCTGGTATTGAGATTAAGCAAGAACACTTGGATTTGCTGACGAGCAAATTTGATTTAACACTATCACTTGAAGAACAGAAAAATGGAAAACTAACGGGCGGGTTTGAATACGCAAGTGACCTATTTGATGAATCAACTATCGCGCGTATTGCTACACACTTTGTTGAATTGATGAAGATTTTCTCAGAAAGTCCTGAAAGCGTAATAGGTCAGATAGAATTTTTAACAGCACAGGAAAAACATCAATTACTGGTTGAGTGGAATGACGTTACAGCACCCTATCCAAAAGATAAATGCGTTCACGAACTGTTTGAGCAACAAGTAGAGCTAGATCCAAATGCAATTGCAGTGATGTTTGAAGATGTACAACTGACTTACGGGGAGCTAAACGTCAAGACGAATCAACTTGCACATTACCTGATAAATGAGCGAGGCGTTAAACCAGATACGTTGGTTGGCGTCTGTGTTGAGCGCTCGCTGGAAATGGTAATTGGAATATTAGGGATTTTAAAAGCGGGAGGCGCTTATGTTCCGTTGGATCCAGATTATCCACAAGCGCGATTGCAGCACATGTTAAACGATGCATCATTAAGTACTGTAATTACTCAAAAGCATTTGAGAGAGAAGACACAAATAGCGGATGAGAGTGCGATTTATATTGATGATGAAGCATTCCGAATTAAGTTAGAGATGTTGTGGACAGATAATATCGCTTCAAATGATATTGGATTAACTTCAAATCATCTTGCATATGTTATTTACACGTCTGGCTCAACAGGCTTACCTAAAGGAGTGATGATTGAGCACTCCAATCTTGCCTCACTCGCTGAAGCAATTAAAAATATATATCACGTTGATAATACTGACAAAATTCTACAATTTGCAACAATCAATTTTGATATGTCAGTTGAAGATATATTTGTGTCATTAACCTCAGGAGCAACCTTGGTTCTTCGCAGCCAGATTCTACCAACACAGGAGTTTTCAGAATGGTGCAAAAAGTTTTGTATCAGTATATTGGATTTACCAACTGCATATTGGCATAGTTTAGTCCTTAGTGAATGGGAAGTTCCGGAATGTATTCGTCATATCACTATCGGGGGAGAGCAAGTCAATAATTCGATCGTCGAGAAATGGCTATCAAGTAAGAGAAGCATTGCTTTAATTAATACTTATGGACCTACTGAGTGTACTGTTGATTCGACATATTTTGAGATAGTGACCAGCGAAGCGTCTATAGGAAGGCCGTTACCAAATTACAGTGTTTTTATATTGGATCATGAGAGAAAGCCAGTTCCTATCGGAGTTTCAGGCGAACTGCATATTGGCGGTGCTGGTCTTGCCCGTGGTTATTTAAATCGTCCCGACTTGACCGCTGAGAAATTCATTCCCAATCCGTTTTATGATACTGACAATCCTGCCAGCAGTGAGCGACTATATAAGACTGGCGATTTATGTCGCTATTTATCCGATGGCAATATCGAGTTTCTTGGACGATTAGATCATCAGGTTAAAATTCGTGGATTCCGAATTGAACTGGGTGAAATCGAAAGCGCTCTTGGCTCACATGATTTAGTCACAAACTCTATTGTTCTTGCGCGAGAAAATTCAGTCGGTGAAAAGCAGCTTGTTGCCTATGCTGCCTCAGAAAATGGTTTGCAGTCCTCTGAATTAAAAGAATACCTTGCAAAGCAATTACCCGACTACATGATTCCTTCAGCCATCATTGTATTAGATAGCTTTCCGTTAACGCCAAACGGCAAAGTCGACCGCAAAGCTTTGGCATCTATCGCAGTAGATTTTGCTGAGACTAGAAATTACGTAGCGCCACGAACAAAATTGGAGCACCAACTTGTAGAAATATGGTCTCGCGTTCTAAACCTAGATATCGGCAGTATTGGAATACACGACAATTTCTTTGAATTGGGTGGCCACTCATTAATAGCCACTCGTGTTGTTGTCCAAGTTCAGGATCAATTGAAGCAAAATCTCAGCATTAGAAATGCATTCGAATCTCCGACAATTGCGGGTTTAGCTTATCTCTTGGATCAGGCATCATCAGAATACCAATTACCCCCCATAAAAGCTCTCGAACATCGAGATCGGGTAGCCGCTTCATTTGCGCAAGAGCGTTTATGGCTCTTGGATCAATTTGATGGAGCAGGTAGTAGCTATCTCGTCCCTGCAGTTTATGGTTTGCATGGTTTACTAAATTATGAAGCAATGAAACGCACCATCGATACATTGATTCAACGGCATGAAATTTTGAGAACCCGGATTGGTGTTACAGAGGAGGGTAAAGTTTGCCAAATCATTCAGGCTTTCACTCAAAACAGTTTAAAAATCTATAGTCTGACTAATTCGAATCATTCGGATGTTGAATTTATTAGTGATGGTGAAGGATTAATAAAAGAACTAACCAGTCAAGCATTTAATTTAACCAACGATGATCTTATTCGTGTGGCCTTAATTAAGTTCTCAGCAACAGAGCATAAACTAGTCGTTGTCATGCATCATATCATTACCGATGGTTGGTCAATGGGCGTATTGATACATGAACTATCATTGCTTTATGCAGCTTATAGTCAAGGATTGGAAAACCCGCTATTACCGTTGGCCTTTCAATATTCAGATTACAGTATATGGCAGCGTGAACTTCTACAAGGTGTGCTAGAAAAACAATCAACTTACTGGA
>JAIXXU010000199.1 GCA_027490595.1 Pseudomonadota bacterium | reverse complement strand
TTTAAAATAATCAAGTACCCGTTGCTGAAATAGTTTTTTATTGGGATAGCTGATGAAATGAAGATATTGTAAGAAATGGGTATTGAGCCTCAGGAAAATAAAAAACGTTAAGCACATCTTTTGGGACATATTACTGCATTTAGAACGGAGAGAGTCGATAAGGCGCACAAGATTTTTTGAATAAAGTTCAGGCTCTTTGCTGGTATTTTGGGACTCCATTTCCACAAAAAAGGCTTTTATTTTTTTGTCGATAGAGGCAAAATTTAGACTAACTGAGGCCATCCCGTGCATATTAAGTTCATTGTTAAGAGAATTAATTTGTTCTTGATTAAAACGCCCTCCTCCATATGTTTTCAGCCAGGTAAAAAATATTTTGGTAAGATAAACCATGTCTGATTTATTTTGTTCAATAAAGTCTTTCTCAATAAGATCTTTTTCGCATGCTATTTTAAATAAATTAAAAAGCAAGAGAGCTCTTTCCTCGTAATCAAGAAAGTTAAACTCGTGGATAAATTTTTTTATTAAAAATGAGCTACTAGGTTTATATCCAAGACTTTCGTGAGTTTTTTCAATCGAACAAACAAATTCCAGCAAAGATTTTTCTGATGCTTTTTGGATGACTTTGTACGACTTCAAATACCCTTTATAAATAAAGGAGGAAAAAAAACTACAATAAATATTTGGAATGGCTAATGACCTAAGCCAAATATATGTATCTTTGTAGTTAGGTATTGATTTAAGCAAAAGGCTCTGGCTGCGCATGTGGAGTGCTCGTAAAAGCTGAAAGGCACTGCGAGTTCCTCCACGTCTTAAAACAAAAGAAGAATTTTCATTTTTAGTGAGTATAAAAAGATGCTGGAAAAAGTAGTATAGGTCAGCTTTACTAACATTATCAAAATCTAAACCCACAATTATAGTTTTAAACTCGTTTTCAAGTTTTTCCTTATCATCAGTAATATCTTTTGAGGATTCAAGAATAAAGCGTGCTAATGAGTCAGCTTTCTCATTCAGAGAACCCTTTTTATCAGCTTTGTCTAAAAATTCTGCAATAAATCTCATGGCAAGGTGAAAACTTAATTTTTTGTTATATTTTTTTTTATAAGGAAAATCCAGGTTTCTGTTTTGACAGAAGTAAGCCCCATAAAGCTCAGAACGTGTAGGCTTAGAACTCTTTTTTACCGATAACGTTGGAGGTTGATTGGAGATTCGCGTTGAAGTCATATCGCTTATGCACCTCGCGTATTGTTTAATCTAGTTTATTCCTATTTTTTATGAAATTCAATCAAAAAAGGACCCCTTTAAGAACTATTTTTAATTTCAAGTAGAATAAAATTCTGCTATTAACTTAAAAATCAACCACATTAAAAATTTATGTTCGTTTGTTTGTGACTTAATTCCAAAAAAATTTGGCTCAGCAGGATAAAAATTTAAAATAAAAGAAAAATTTTTCTTTTCCTTGTGAGATGTAGAAGGGATTGAAATATCACTAGAAAAAAATACTAGAAAAGGCCTTTCCTGCGATGAATTAAAAAAGTTACAGATTTTTTCGCTCAATTTTGTTGAAATAGTTTCACGTAAAACACCTGCCCTACCTAGGTACTTACCCAGGCTTGGAACAGAATGGAAGAATAATTTACGTCTTGTTTCGAAAAGAAATAATTCTTTGTCATGCAATACAACTTTGTCAGGAATTGGAATTGCCGCATATTGGCATTGAGCTTGGGAGTTTAAAATCACCTCAAAATATTGTTTTTCAAAATTAACTATTGATTTAATTCTTGACAGCAAATTGTCCGTTTTTCGTTGTAAAAACCTATCTTCAATGGAAAAGGTTAATGGCTTGGGACCAAGAAAAAAAAACTGGAAAGGAAGAGCTAAGATGAGTTTTAAAAAAGGTAAATTTTGTTCGAAAGGTTCTCTATAAATAAAGTTAAATAAATCAACAACTATGAAAACTTTTTTATTTTTAAATGAGTTTCGCGTAAGCCATTGATATAAATTTTCTAACGTATATTCAGTGCGAATGATTTCTTCTGGGTTTACATCTACAAGAGATATCGTCTTTTGCGTAGGAAGAATTTGAACACAAAGTTCGTGGTCAGAGAGTTGATGTTTTAGTCTCTTCGCTATCAAAGACACTAACTTGATGTCTTGGAAACCCCAAAACAACGCGCATGATTTCATACTAGCCTTCTTGTTTGGCGCCTGAAATAAATCCTTCAGTCGATAACACAAAATCTAATAACTTACTGGCTGACGTATGCCAGGTAAAATCATTTTGTAGTTTTGAATATCCTAAAACAGCCTTCCGTGGACTTGTTGCACGTGAAATCTCTTGGTAAAATAAAGAAGACTTGGGGTCATCTAAGAAAACTCGAATTTGATTTGTCCAAATAGCAGATCGATCGGCATCAACTGCAAACCAAAATTGGCTTGGCAACTGATCTGGGGCGAAATGCTCCTCTATTGCTGTTCCCTTTTGGAAAAGAACAGGCAAGCCAGAAAGAGCTGCTTCCAAGGGAGGCATGCCAAAACCTTCTGCAAAAGATGGATGAACCAATAAATCTCCTAGGCTATAAAGCTCAGAAAGCTCTTCATCATTAATATATGGAAAAATTACAACACCGCTTGTATATGAAATTAAAACATTGTTTTGCCATTGAGCGTCATGCTTTTGAATCAAATAGTCGCACTCTTGTTGCTCTGCACCTATACGTAAAAACCAAGCTTGTTTTCTAGCTTTATCAATATTTACTTGTTCAAGAACCTGGTAAATTGTTTGCCAGTTTTTATATCTTTGGCTGCGCCCAACCCCAATAATCCAATGATTCTCTGTCCATTGCTGCTCTTCTAATCCTAAAACTCTTTTTAAGTAGTCTTTTCTTTTTGGTATGAGATAATTTTTATCAAAACTTTTTTGGAATTTACCAAAGACTTCATCAATACCATCAGGTATAA
>JAIXXU010000177.1 GCA_027490595.1 Pseudomonadota bacterium | reverse complement strand
TTCTTTGGCTTCTTTTGGTTTATTTTCTTTCAGTTGAACCCACGCGATAGATTTTATAATACGGGTATCGTCGTGAGATAAGATAAGTCCTCTATTGTAACAATTTTTTGCTTGTTTGTTAAAATCTAATGCTCTATATGCTTCTCCAAGAAAATAAAAAACTTCGGGGTCGTTTTGATATTTTGGAAGCACTTCTTCAAGTTGTTCAATTGCATCTTTAAAGAAACCTAGCTTGACATAAACAATTCCCAAATTTCTTTTTGCTGATTCTGATGAGGGGTCGGCCTTAAGAGCCAGTTCATATTCTTTTTGAGCTCTGTTAAATTTTCCAGCTTTTGCTTGTTTATTCCCGTTAAGAATAAAATTTATTGATGCATCTTTATCTGAGTCACCAATACTAACACAGCCTACTGCTAAAAAATTAGTTAAAATTAATATGGAGAATGCTAGGAGGCTTTTTTTAAAAATAGTTTCGTTTCTTTTTGTTTCAATCATCTAAAAATTTCCAAAGTTCAATTTTTGTTTTGCCATAATGACGTTGAGTAAGTTGTGTCCAGTTATCTGTGGTAGCTGGCCCAATGCTTTTATTTCTGGGAAGTTCTGCAAGAAACAAGCAACCCGGAGAGCAAAATTCAGAGTTTGTAATTTGATCAATAGCATCAGTATACCAATCTAAATGATAAGGCGGATCTGCAATTATCAAATTAATTGTTTTTTTGAAACGGACATTTTTTGTTTTTAAGAAAGACTGCACGTTTTCTTGTAGAATAGTGCAGGTGAGACTTGAGTCCGAAAGAGAAGATATATTTTTTTTTAAGCAATCAATTGCTTGTTTGTTTTCCTCTACAAAAATACATTTACGGGCTCCTCGGCTAAGTCCTTCAATCCCTAATGCTCCACTTCCGGAAAAAAGATCAAGAACTACTGAATCATCGAAGCTTATATGTGTATGTAAAATATTAAACATATTTTCTTTGACTCGATCAGATGTTGGTCTTGTAATGTGAGTGCCATCTGGTGAGGCAAGAATTTTTCGTTTGTATTTTCCAGAAATAATGCGCATATAAAACCAGTTATAATAAGTTTTTTTCAAGAATTTTTCTGAGCTCAAGCACTGTATTATTATTTTCGGGGAAATGAAAATCATCAATGCGGGCTACAGGAATAATCAAGCGTGTAGAAGACAAGATAGCACATCCGAGAATGTTTGTCATTTCTTTTTGGTGAAGAGCTTCCCAGGCTAAGCAAAAATCAGTTTGCGCTATGCGCTCTATAAGTTGCGCTAGAGTTGTTCCTGGTAGGCAATTCTCTTCAAGCGGTGAACAACAAATTGTTTTTTCGTCTTTTATCCAAATAAAATTAAATGTTGTTCCTTCTGTAAAAAACCCCTTTTCATCAATAAAAATAGCGTCATCAAATCCTTTTTTTGTAGATTTATCAATACATAAGTAATTAAATAAGTAATTACATGATTTGACATCTATTAAAGATTTATTTCGTTGATCCAGAAAAGACATTAATGAAACAGATTTGATTTTATCTGATTGAGAATAAGAGGAAATTACTTTTGCAAAAAGATACTCGCAAGGAGTAAATACATCTTCAAGAAGAGAGAGTGTGTAAGAAGCGCCTGCGGTTATAATAATACGTAGAGATATTCTTTCTGGTATTTTATTTTCATTGTTTGAAATTAATCTTTGAATTAATGATTCTGCTCTTTGCTGAAGTCTTTTTTCATCAAATATAGGAATATTAGTTTTTAAACATCCATGCTTCATTCTGTTTATGTGCTTTTGCCAGAATACTATTTTACCTTTAAGAACTAAAATGGTTTCAAAAACTGAGTGTCCAAACAAAAGCCCTCTATCTGTAAGAGGAATTTTTGCTTGATTCATGGGATATATCGTTCCATCTATCATGGCTAAGTTAGAAATTTCGTTTTGCGAGTTTGTCATAATAAAATCCTTGCTGTTTGCTGCGTCTGATTTTTTAGTGCAGTTAATTATTATTAATAGTGTCTCTACTATTGACCTTGAGAATAATATATCTATAAATATTTCTACTTCTTAATGCAAAATACAACAATTTAAGGATGTAGAAACATGAAAGTTACTTGCATACAGACGAATCCGCAAGAAGATGTTCAGGAAAACTGGGTGAATGCAAAAAACGAAATTATAAGGGCTAAAAATAATGGCTCAAATTTAATAGTGTTGCCTGAGATGTTTGCTTACATGGGACTTGATAGAGCACGCACGCAATGTAAAAGTCCTCTGGGTGAGGGCTTTTTTAAAGAGCTCCAAGCTTTGGCGCAAAAACTCTCTATCCATATTGTTGCTGGCAGTCATGCAGAAGAAATCCCAGCTTGTTCTGATAAAGTCTTCAATACTTGTATTGCATTGGATAATTTTGGAGACATCGTATCTATTTACAGAAAGCAGCACCTCTTTAATTTAATTTCTGCAGAAGGCGAAAAACTATACTGTGAGTCAGATTGTTTTGAAGCAGGCGATAGGCCTCAGCCCTACAAAATTTCTTTCCAGGGTCAAACGTGGACTGCTCTAAATTTAATTTGCTACGATATTCGCTTTCCTGAAATTATAAGAACGTTGTCCCAGCCTGTAGATGTTATTTTTGTGACCGCAGCTTTTACCTGGCAAACGGGCCTGGCTCACTGGGAGGTTTTGCTGCGAGCAAGGGCTATAGAAAATCAGTGCTATGTTGTCGCCTGTAATCAGACAGGGCTCCACTCTCAGGGTAAAAAAAGAAATTTTGGCCACTCAATGATAATAGACCCTTGGGGACAAATTATAGCCAGCCTCCAGGAAGAGGTTGATTCAGTCAGCGCACCTCTTTTGCTTCAAAAAATCGAAGAATGTCGTAATCTTTTGCCTGCATTGAGGGATAGAAAAATCTTTTGACCCAGGTTTTACTTAAAGGGTCCGTTGGAGAGGTGGGATTCAGCGGGCGCCTGCAGTTTCGCTAGTGGTTTGACGCATCATAATATTTTGTAAATAAAAAAAAAAAAAAAAATTTGAAAAAAAATTTTTGAAAAAAGTTGACTCGGTTTTGAAATCTGTGTAACTAGAGGAACTCCCAACTGAGGAAGCTTTCAAAAAGCCCCCCGGTTGAGAAAAAAGCGTTATTTGACAAGAGAAAAAAGCATCAAGAGAGTGCGGGAGCCAAGAGAGTTAAGGTTGCAAGACCTTAATTTTCGAACGTCAGAAGAGTATAGAGCAGCAATGTGATATGCGAATCCGATAACAAAGAAACAAAATCCTTCGTAAGAAGGTAAAAACGAGCTAAGAGTTTGATCCTGGCTCAGAACGAACGCTGGTGGCGTGCCTAACACATGCAAGTC
>JAIXXU010000100.1 GCA_027490595.1 Pseudomonadota bacterium | reverse complement strand
TTCTGAAGAACAGCTGTCTTTTCTTCGTTGGGTTTCATCATATTATTTGACTTCATTTGCAAAGTGTTTTGATGTATTGGCTCCTGGATTTATCTGGAATGCTAATAAATATCCTGAAATTTTAAAACGATTTGAACAACTAAAATTAAAAAAACAAAAACCTATAAAAGGAGAAATGAAGCTTGCAAAAAGAATCTCCATTGATTTAAATGAAGAACAGCAAATAGCCTATGAAAAAATTCGTTTTGCGACACTTTCTACCTCGCTTTTATATGGGGTAACAGGTTCTGGAAAAACGGAAGTTTATTTAAAGCTAGCCCTTGATGTCATTTCTCAAGGTAAAAAAGTTCTTCTTTTAGTGCCTGAAATTGCTCTTACACCGCAAATGACAGCCCGTTTTCGCGCGGTCTTTGGTGAACAATTATGTGTGATGCATTCAGGTTTAACGCCAGTGGAATACATGCAAGAGTGGCTTCGTAGTTACTTTGGTATGTGTGACATTGTTCTTGGTGTGAGGACTTCTGTATTCTCTCCTTTGAATCATATTGGACTTATTATTGTCGATGAAGAACATGATGGAAGTTATAAATGCAGCGACATGCCTTGTTATCATGCGAGAGATGTGGCTGTCATGCGTGCAACCCGCCAGGGAGCACTTTGTGTTCTTGGTTCTGCTACTCCCTCTTTAGAAAGTTTTTTTAATGCACAAAATGGCAGGTATCAGCTGGTAACACTAACTCAAAAATACTCTGGTCAGACTGTGGAATGTCATGTGGTTGATGCCAGACCTGAAGTGCTTGTCAGGAAATCAGACCAAAAAAGAAAAGTTATCAAGTCGTCATATATTGATTTTTCCGAAGTTGTTTTTGCACAAGTTATTCTTGAAGAGATTGAAAAAAACAAGAAAAATGGAAAACAAAGTATTATTATGCTCAATCGCAGAGGGTATGTAAATTACGCCTTGTGCGCCACATGCGGCACACCACTCACGTGTCCTCATTGTGCCGTCACAACAACACTACATCAAAAAGGTGAGAAAGAAATTTGTCACTACTGTTCTTTTACTACTCCTACAAGGCAATCATGCCCAGAATGTGGAGAATCAAAGTTTTATTTAAAGGGAGCTGGAACGCAAAATATTGAAGAGCGATTGATACAACTTATGCCAGCTCTTCGAGTGGCAAGGTTTGATCGAGATGTTTTTACGAGTCAGTCCCGCATTACAAAAATTCTAGACGACTTTCGTTTGGGAAATATTGATTGTTTAGTGGGTACCCAGCTTTTGGCCAAGGGGCACGATTTTCCAAATGTAGGTCTTGTGGTTATTTTACATGTTGAAGATGCTCTGTTTCTTCCTGATTTTCGTTCTGCAGAAAGGACTTTCCAGCTAATTACCCAAACTATGGGCAGAGCAGGGCGTGGTGCAATATCCGGCAAAGTTTATCTGCAGTCTCTCATTCCAAATCATCCACTTATTGAAAATGCACTACATTTAAATTTTGAAGGTTTTTCTAAAAAAGAAATGCAAAAAAGAATGATGGGTTGGCTGCCGCCTTTGAGTCGACAAATTCTTTTGGAAGTTAGTCATCGAAAAATAGAAAAGGCGCAGGGTTGTATTGCTAAATTAAAAGAAATGCTGATTCAGGGTTGGAAGCGTGATGGGATTACGCCAGAACAAGTACGTCTTGCAGGCCCTTTTCCAGCAACTATATCTAAGATCAATCAGCTGTACCGTCTGCAAATTTGCTTGACTGCTGCAAAAAATTTGGCTCCACAAAAGGTAATGCCTTTTGAACTTTTACAAAGCAAAGAATTTGATATTCCAATTAAAGTAGATGTTGATCCTATTGTATTTCTTTAACTGAGATTAGGTTTGCCAAAAATATCTGTACCTACTCGAATAATGGTTGCGCCACATGCTATGGCAATTTCGAGATCTTGGCTCATTCCAAGAGAAATTTCAGGAAATCCAGCACACTGATGATGACGCCAGAGTGCCATGCAATTTTCATAAAAATAGTTGTATAAAGTTTCGAGCTCTGATTTTGATCTGTTGATAGGCCCCATTCCCATAAATCCTGCAAAGCTTAACTGAGGACATCGGAGAATGTATGAGATAAGTTCTGAAGCATCAGCTGAATTTAGTCCAGATTTATTTAGGTCATCCTTGTCAACACTCAATTGTACAAAAATGTTTACAGGAGTTTTGTGTATCCATTTTTTTTCTAATTCTTTTACAGTGCTCATGGAACATATTGACTGTATAGACTTCACACTATCATTGAGATATTTCACTTTATTACTTTGAATGGGCCCAATGATATGCCAGGAAATATCGTTCAGCGAGTGAAGTTGTGAGTATTTTTCTTTCCATTCTTGGACATAGTTTTCACCAAAATCCCTTAAGCCGTTCTGGTAGGCCTCTAGAATACTTTTTGAATCGTGGTACTTACTCACGGCAATAAGTTTTATCTTATTGGGATCTCTTTTGCTTTCCAGTGCAGCAGCTAATATTCGTTTTTTTATTTTTTCTATATTATTTTGAATAGGGTGGTCGTTTTCCATTAAAAAGCAGTACCTCGCCAGAAAAACCCAATGACCTCATAATGTGTAGTTTGTGCAAAAGCGTCAATTAGGACTGTTTTTTGAAGCTGAAAGCCAGCATGAAAAAGCAAAGCACAATCTCTGGCAAAACAAGCAGGATCACAAGAAACATAAATAATGCAGCATTCTTTGTGGCACACTTCGATAAGTTTTTGCATATTTGCAATTCCCATACCAGTGCGTGGGGGGTCGGTAATTACAATTTGTGGAGGACTATTTTTAGTTTGAATATGTTCTTCAAACTGTTTTTCTAAAAAAGTGGATACGTCTTCTTGAATAGTTTCTAAGGGGTAAAATTGTTTTTGAGAGTTGAGGCTTTCTATCGCTTGCGGCACACCTTCTATGGCTTTTGTATGGCAATCAAAATTCAGTGCTTGGCAAACTTTATGAGGAATGGAAGTAAAAACTCCACTTCCTGCATATAAATCCCATGCCAGAATAGGTTCCTTGGTTACGGCTTTTTTTTTGCGAAGCAAGGAATTTAAAAAATCAGAAAGACCTTGGTCGATGATGCGGAGGTAACATTCCATCGCATGTATGTGCGGTTGAACAAAGCTTTCTCGTGAAAATTTTATTTTTTTCACCAAAGAATGCTTTGTAACAGTGTTTAAGGGACTAAAGGCATCAAAATAAGAGAATATTTTCTTTTCAACATCTGCGTGTTGGCTGTTAGGTTCACACTCAACAAGAATAGGATGGAATGCTATTTTATCATTGTCACCCAAGGTAAGTTCTAATTTAAATGAAAAATTTTTAATGTTA
>JAIXXU010000055.1 GCA_027490595.1 Pseudomonadota bacterium | reverse complement strand
GTTTGAACCTTATGGAATAGGCAACTCCCGCTCAAAATGGCTTGTAGGTCCTGTTCAAATCAAACACATCAAACCTATTGGCAAAGATCCTCAGGCTAACCATGCAAAAATACTTGTGATTGAAAATGAGAAGGAATTTTGGTTAACGGCGTTTGGTATGGCTCAAGAACTAGATCTTCTTTTTCAAAGTGGATTAGATATACATGTAGTTCTGGATATAAAAAGAAACGTTTGGAATCAGCGTGAATATTTGGATTTCTCTATTGTTGATTTTGCACCAGTCGTTTATGTATAAAAAGTATTTCATAATCATGCGTGCGGGTGCTTTTACATGACAAATTCACACAACAGTTCACAGCCTTGGTACGTCAAAACCAAAAGCAAACAAGGACAACGTTCCTTGCGCGACCAACAAGCAAAACAAAGCAACAGGTCAGAAAAAATAAAGAGTTATTATTGGTTATTTTTAACTTATTTTTTCTTTTTTCTTAGTGTTTTTGTTGTTTTGGTGGCTTCCTTTTCTAATTTTAGGTTAGGTTATCATTGGTTATCGTTTTTGTTTGCATTTGTTTTTTTTGTACTTTCTATTCTTTCTATTTTTAAATTCATTGGAAAAGTCTGTTCATCTCTTGTAGCGAATCATGCAGACCTCTCTCATGTTCAGCTTGGCATCAAGTATTTACAAGGCTTAGTGCAAGGTGAGGAGGCGCGACAGGGAATTCCAGCTCCTGAAATGGCCTTGTTTCAGTTTGTTCAACAAGTACGTTCCTATGCCACTGAAAAATCTTTTTTAAGGCAAAAACAAGAAAAAAATTTGGTGCTCACCTCATTTACGGGTCAAACAGACCCCAGTGTTATTTTAAAAAGGCGCTGGAATGACGTGGTAGATAGTTTGAATGAGTTTGAAATTTACCTCGCCAATGATCCTGCCGGGATAATAGAAAAACTTGTGTCCCAAAACCATATGCAAACAACTGATGTTTCAGAAATTTTTAGAGATGTTGCCGAGACTTTCGATACAACTTGGCGCCGAAAAGGTATCAATATTGAACAAGCCATTGTCACTCCATTGAAAGCAAATACCAACGAAGCTCTCCTGAGGCGGCTTTTGGTAGGTCCTTGGCGTACCTGTGTTTATTTTGCACGCAGAGGAAATGAAGTTATTTTCAGTGCAAAGACTGTGAATGGAAAAGTTTCTGCTCACTGGGAATGTGAAGGGGTAGCCTTTAGTGACGGATTTTACCAAACTCTTCAAAACCCTGATTTATCGGTAAATACTCGTATTGAGCAAGCCATGATTGCTGCAGATGCCGATACCAGTAGTTCAAACATTTTATTTGCTCTGATTAGTTTTGTAACTTGGTTAGATTTAGCCAATGCTGCTGGCTGTGATTACACAGTTAAGCAAGGTACTGATGGATTAATTATTGAGCTTCGTATTTAAGTCTTAGCTAATGTCTGTGCTGAAAATAAAGACATATCTATATTTTATAATTATTTGACTTTGTAAAAACATATGACGTAAACCCCGTAAACAGGGGAGTCACCTTTTCTTCTGATTGCCCACAAAGAAAAGCATACTTCAAAAAGTCAACGTTCTTTTTTGGGAACTCTCGTAAGAATTTCTTCAAGTATCAATTTTGCGAAACTTTCCCTAAATTTTGATGAAATTTTATTGTCCACAGCCAATGCTTGTTTTTTTCTATAATTTTTTGGCAATTCTAGTTCTGGCAAGGCGTGAAAAAGCCCCGACCTGGACGTTTTGAAATAAAGAAAATCTAATAAAGCTTTTTCAGCTGTAGCTATTTTAAATCGATTATTTTAACAAATTCATATCCAAAATTAAAATCTGGTTCTAAATGATGGATTGTGAAGGTTCCAATTTTATTATGATATTTTCTTGTTTTACCAGTGCTTACTGCACTTGACATTGTTTTGCTTGCATTTTCTTTTGTTAATTCCAATATATTTGCAATATCAGAAGTAAGTAAAAAATCTTGTCCAAAATTTTTAAGTTTTATGTCTGCATCTAATAATTTCATGGAAGTGCACTCGTTATTTTTATTTTTTCTAAAGAAAAAATAAGTTTCTTTTGTATCGAATTCCAATAGGATTTTGTTCCATAATAATCGTGGTATTCTTTTTTTAGATATGACACAACTTGGGATTTATAATGTTCATATGATATCGAAAGAGCATTTTCTATAGCCTGGCCTATTTTTGGTCTCATTTCATCTTTAAAAACCAGAAGCGAAGTGCCCAAATTTATTAAATGATCAGCATTAAATACATCACGAGCTTGTGTTTCTGTTCTGTGAATAAGGGCATTTATTTTTTTAGCTAGTATTGAATTTAAATCATAATGATTGCTTAAAATAGGATAAAACTGGTAATTGGAAATTAATTCTTGATCAAGTGGTGCAAACTGAAAGGTATCATTTATTTCACGCCTTGAAAATTCAATTTTTGGAGAATGTGCGTTTGTTTTGCGGGATTAATATCTAAAATTGATAGGTTTTTTAGCGCAAAACTTCTTGAAAAGGTAAAGATTAAAGTAATTTTGTGACTTGTAGTTTTAAAGTGTCACGAGCTACAGTGTGGGTATCCAAGTCAATGTTTTCAGAATAGCTAATGCTCTTAAAATAAAAGTGTAAATTGCATCCTTCTTTGAGAATAAAATGTTTTTTATCTATTATATGTCCATAATTGGAATTATGAAATACATAAAATAATTTAAAAACAATGTGTTATTATTTTTTAATTGCCGGAGCTTTATTAGCTTGGGAAATAGAATTTAGCTCAAATTTAGAGAGTCCGTATTGAGAGATAATGCCAATGATAAATTCTGTTTTTCCGGAAACATAATGTTCAATTGAGTCAGGAAATTCTGAAGCAAGCTGCTGTTTAAGAACAGAATACTCTTCCAGTGATTTTTGAGAGCTTCTGAGATGGTTTCTTAATGCTAAATGATTTTTAAGTGCTAAACAGTCTTCCTGGCAAACATAAAGATTATGATTTATTTTTTGATGCGTAGATAAAAAAGCCTCCCGCCCCTCGATTCCACGGTTACCCAGGTGTTTGTATCCAAGTAAGGCAAGTGCCTCAATGATTTGGGGTAGAACATTTTCGTTTTTAATAATGATATCTATATCAATAATAGGCTTAGCGGCCAAACCTGGTACTGAGGTACTTCCTACGTGTTCGAAGCCAAGGGAAAAATTTTCAATTAGGGGCCATATTTCATCTTTGAGTTCTTGAAACCATAAAGGCCATTTTGCATTGTATTTTTCAACGATTATCATAAGCTTTACTTTTAAGGAGATTTTTGAATTTTATTAAATACCATCTCTTT
This sequence comes from Pseudomonadota bacterium, assembly GCA_027490595.1. Classification (GTDB taxonomy): domain Bacteria; phylum Bdellovibrionota_B; class Oligoflexia; order Silvanigrellales; family Silvanigrellaceae; genus Silvanigrella. Next base: position 34 of record JAIXXU010000055.1, on the reverse strand, counting down.
TTTTATTTGTAAATAAAAAAAAAAAAAAAAAAAT
>JAIXXU010000139.1 GCA_027490595.1 Pseudomonadota bacterium | reverse complement strand
TACCCATTAATTTAGCATATTTAGGGCGATATTCTATTGTATGATATTCAATAATATATTGCGTGAGATCAAATATACCCATGAGATCAAACTCATTTTCAATGACTTTTTCTCTGTCTGATCGATTTACATTATTTAATTCAAATTTTTTAATTACTGTATTTTGACATCCAATAGATGTGAAAATACTATCAAATTTTTTTTTATCTAAAGTTTGAAGAACAGTTCTCAAAGCTAGGGTGACAGAGAGTTTTGCATCTTCTTTGGAGTTATACTCTATCACTTGCTCAAATGCCTCAGTAATTTGGTATTGTTCCCCATCCAACCTGAGAACTATGCTCTTTACAGAGTAAGAACCTACATCAAGGCCAAGATAGTATTGCATGGTAAGGCTTTCTAAATATGTTTTTCCTATAATATTGTCGAGTTGCACTTGATAGTATGCGATTAAATGTATTTTCTCAATCTTTTTTGAACGACAAAAAAGCGCCCTCTCCTCAAGGGCTAGGCAGAGTATTCCGATGGGTTGACCATCTAAACAATAGTGCTTGCTGGAGATCTTATGAAGCCACTCACAAAAAACCTAACTACGCAAGCAGAATTAGAACTGGTTAACAAATATATCTTTGTAGAAGACTACAAAAATGCTGAACAACTATTAAAAAATATATTTTTATATAACTCTAATAATTTTGAAGTTGTATTTAAAAGAATTGATCTTGCAAAGAAAAACAGCAGTTTAGAAACACTGCTCAAAGAGCTTTTGAATTTCAGAAGTACAAACGAACATTCTATTGCCATTGAAGCAGGAATAATTTTAACTAAAATAAAGATAAATTTAAATAAAAAAAACATGCATAATCAATCACAAAAAAAAATTTTTGATTATGAAAGCTTGGAAGCATTGTTACCAATTAAAGTAAAAAACAAACAAATCACACTAACACGCAATTTGATTTACCTAGACGATAAAGAAAATGATTCTTCACAAAAACCAAATGCCAAATCCCAGGAACTCAACAATCTTCTACAAGAAGCATTTGATTTTTATACGAAAAACAATAAATCTTATGGAGCTTGTTACCTTGCTGGATACGCCTATTACTACCTTGGTTTTTTCAAAGATTCCTACCTAAAGCTAAAAGAAGCTATTACCTTAAACACTCAGTCGGCAATGACCCTACAATTACTCACTGACCTGCAAGACAAAGGTCTTCTTCCAGATACAAAGGAAGACTTTCTGCTACAGCTTGAAAATGTAGATAAATACCTTGTCTATGGAAAATTTAATACCCACACAGAAGTCTACCGCGAGTTTTTATCACGAAAAGAATATGAAAATTCAGTCAAAGCGTTCAAAATTCTCTACCATTGGCTTCAAAAAGAATATGGAAATATTCCTATGGAAGTGGAACTTTCCTGCCTTCTAGGAATTATGAAAGCTTATGAATTACAAGGAAACTCTTCCTCCTACGAAGCTGCTAAACATGACGTAGAAAATTTTATTTTGAGCCTAGAAAAATCAGAAACAATTCCTGAGGAGATTTTCTTTGTTGCTGAACTTTGCGAAAGTTATGGCATCACTCATTTAGCAAAGAATTGTTTTTTATGGATACTGAGAAACAAAAAATCTTCTACAACATTGTGTGTTAAAGTTTCAAATCATTGCGCTTCTAAGTATGCCTCTGAAAGGTTTCTTAACGAGTTGAAATTAGCTTATGAAAATCATAATGAATCAGAAGATCTAAGAGAGTCAATTTTGATATGCCAACTAGTTATGAACAACATTAATCCTAATGAATACATGGGAGTTAAAGAAAAAATAAGAAATTTAATGCTATCTGACAATCATGATAGTAGCATAGAACATCTGAATGAACTATGCATTAAATTTTCATACGATCCTGAAATACATTTGCTACTAGCAGAAATTTTCTTTTCTCAGAATAATAATAAAAAAGCATTTACACACTTTCGTGCAATGTATGCTCTAGATAAATACAACTTTGAGTCATCAATTAAATACTTATATTTCCTTTTAAAAAATCAAGATTTTATTAATGCAAGAAATATCTGTGAAGACCTAAAAAAAATAAAAAACATACCAATGCACATTTCTGCTGAGATTAATTGGTGCTTTTCTATATGCGAAATGTCAGAAAAAAATCATGAAAAAGCAAAAAATTTTATTTCTGATGCTTTGTCAATAGAGCCGTGGAATCCTAATTATATTAGTTTGTATATTCGCTGTTTACTAAATATATATAATCAAGATTTTCTTTTAGAAGGCAAAGATATTATTAATCAAATAGAAGATTATTTTGCAAAAAAAGATGATTTAAATGAAAAAAAAATTAAGACATGTATTAAAAATACTGAGACATTTTCTTTAAATTGTTTGGAAAAAGGTTTCTATGATATATCATGGTCTTTCTCAAAATTGATATACATATTAGAAGAAAAAATTAACCCTGAAATAATAATTTTACTTTCCAAAACTGGTTCTGCTCATTTACCACAAGAAAGCGTCAAAGAACTCTTACTCATTTTAAAATTAAGTCAATCTCAGGATGTAAAACTTGATCTTATTTTTTTAATTATAGCCAATATTTATGCTAACTGCGCTCAATGGAAACTTGCAGATGAGTGGATTAATATGATGAACATTAATTACAATCATTCATTTGAAGGGAAAAATTTAAGCTTCTTTTATTCTTTAAAAGTTTTAGTTTCATTCATGCAAGGCAATACGGAGAAAAAATCAATACCCTACCTAGAAATTAGTTCAGAATCGTTGGAGTCTAGTTCGTTAGACATATTAGAAAATCAGTGCATGTTAATTTACGCCTTAAGTTGCCAAGGCAGTTTAGCAGAAGCAGCTAAAAGGTTTGAAAGCCTTAACTTTGATCAAATTTCAATTCAAGGCTGTTACTTTTTAGTCAAAGCTATTTATAGATTGAACAAATTAGATAAATTACCAGGACATATTATATCTACGATAGTAAAATTTTCTCCGTCCAATATAAAAGAACGAAATATGCTCAATGAACTATTTGTCATATTGGGATATCAACTAAATTTGCCTACCATAGATCTTGCTAGCTAGGCTATGATACCTGAATCTTTAGACATCTTAAAATAGTGGTTGAAAATGAGCGCTGCAATTAAATTACAATTAGATCAAGAACAACATCAAAAAAGGCTGGGAAACAAAAAAAAAGTTGCCTTGTCGCCCACCTGGTGGGAAGACAAGACACACATCTTACTAGACATGGATGGAACACTCATAAAACAGCCAGGACAAATTTTTAATCAATTATTTGCGCTCGCCGCGTTCTTTAGACTTCGCAAAGCAGGCTCGGTTAAAAGTATTATTAAAGCTATTCATAAAACTAAAAATACGTTGCTTGATGGACACTCATTTCCTTCAAATCAAGAGGCTTTTTTTCAAACGCTATCAGATGAATTAAAAGTGGAAAAAAAACATTTGGAAGATTTTGTCAATACGTTTTTTTCTTCTGACTACCCTTATATTTGTCTTTTTTTAAATTCAGAACCCTACGCTAGAAAACTTATCGATTTGCTACAGTCTAGAAAACGTCATATTACTCTGGCAACAAATTCTGTATTTGGCTGCAAAGAAATTGAGCTTAGGCTAAAAGCAAGCAGCTTGTACTTGCATGATTTTGATTTAGTCACATCGTGGGATGTGATGAAATCAGCCAAACCTCAAATAAATTTTTTCAAAGAAACACTTAAAAAAATTGGCGCCACACCAGAAAATACAGTCATGATTGGAAACGATCCTTTCTATGACTTACCCGCTCACAAATTAGGCATTCATACTCTACTTGTTGGTAAAAGACTTACAATTAAAGATATTGCTGATTCATTAGAAAATTCAGAAATGACCTAGAAGCTTCTCTTACATTACTGTCACGAGAATGAACGACTACCAAGTTTCCAGAAAACTTTTTTGCCAATTTTGACAATAAATTGAAAATAAAACCCACAAAAACACCAGAAAAATAGCCATTTTTCTGGAATCCATAGCTTGAATTAATAAATGTGTGATAAATTTTCTTATCATTTACCAAGTCACTCCAGCACAGGTGTGAAAATTTAAAAAATGTTCTATAAGGTCTCTGTTATCTTTTCGTCAGTATACCTGTTTTTTTGAGTGGTAGTATGCAACTTATTATACAATTGGCTAAACATTTCCTATGCCGCAAAAATTCTCACCGACTCAGCTACTCAAGTATTATTTCTCTTTCGGGAATAGCTCTTGGCATTTGCGCTTTTTTAGTTGTAATGACTGTCTTAAACAGCTTTCAAAAAGAAATGAAGAATTTGATAGCCGACATTAATCCGCATGTTGTTATTTATTCAGAAAACGGAATTGCCCAGGTCAAAAATTTTCAAAAAAAATGGGAGCCCATCTGGAAAAACGACATCATTATGGAGAGCCCGTTTATTTTTAAAGAATCTATTGCAAGCCATGAAGGTCATACCTCGTCCCTCTACCTTCGCGCCATTCCAGGATCTCAATCAGCATCAGCGTCACGCATTCAAAATTTTTTAAATCCTACAAATGCCCTTGGTTTATTGAAGACCGATGAGAAAAAAATTCCAAAAATTATTCTTGGGTATGAATTGCTTACAAAACTGCAAGCACACATCAACGACTCTGTAGACATTATGTCCTTTGATAGTAATTCTAAAAAAATGAATTATATAAAGTATCAAGTTGTTGGTATTTTTCATGCTGGCATATCACAGTACGATAAACAATTAGC
>JAIXXU010000239.1 GCA_027490595.1 Pseudomonadota bacterium | reverse complement strand
TGTCCAGCCGAGAGTACTCAGTTCCAAATGCCGCAACTGACGTGAAGCCGCCGGACGTTATAGGAAATGGCGACCGCCGTGTGTATAAATTCGTGCAATCAAATTCTTTATATGAAGTTCAAAAATTTGTGTTTAATTCTAGTACTCTTATATGCTATATCGAGTTGCAACTCAAAATGGGATAATTATAAAGCAACACAAGCCGACAAAATGACTCAAAATAATTTGATTCGCTCCTGGAAAATTAATCAATTAGTCGGCCCTGAAGGCGGTGATAAATTTTTCCTTAACCAATCACAATCGATTTGGGGGAATTTTATTGAATTCAAATCAAATGGAACTTTTGTGAGCTGGTACTCTGCAGATTGCGGAAATGACTGTTTCACAACAAATTTGGGTAAATATCAAATAATTAACGTGCATTATATTCGATTAATCATTACAAAATCCAGTCAGGATGGTGAATGTGAAAAATTTGAAAAATCATTTAACCGAGATTTAGGTTTATATCAAATTTCAAATGTGGCACACGGAATTGATCTAATCAAATTTGACGAATAAATTGCCACTTCCTATAACAGCGGTTTCACGCAATTGCTGCTTTTCGTGTAAAATGAACTTCTTTTTTCCATAACTTCGTTTTGTCCAGCCGAGAGTACTCAGTTCCAAATGCCGCAACTGACGTGAAGCCGCCGGACGTTATGCGACATTGGGCCGAAATCACGCCTAAATGAAGGTTTAATTTTTTGAAAAAAAGCAGGAATGAAATTCATTATTAGAAAAATGGAACTTAAAGACTTCGAATTTATCTATAAATCAATTTGTAACCTACAGAATGAGATCCTAGATGTCGATATATTTGAAAGAATATTTATTTTAAATATTTCAAACCCAAACTTTTTATATTTAATTGCGGAAAATGAAACGCAATATTTAGGCTTTATTACTTTTCACTCCCAGAATCTTTTGCATCATGCAGGAATCGTCGGTGAAATACAAGAGTTTTATATAATGCCGGAGAAACGGGGAAAAGGCGTTGGGAGAAAATTAGTAGAGAGAATTTTTGAATATGCAGAGTCTAATAAGCTTCGTAGTATTGAGGTCACAACAAGTAAAAAGCGAGTAGAAAATATTAGTATTTATGAAAATCTTGGATTCAAATTAACTCATAATAAATTTACTATCTACAAGTAAGGTGAAGTACATCTAAAGGAAAACGTCGCATAACAGCGGTTTCACGCAATTGCTGCCTTCCTTGTAAAATGAACTTCTTTTTTCCATAACTTCGTTTTGTCCACGCCGAGAATACTCAGTTCCAAATGCCGCAACTGACGTGAAGCCGCCGGACGTTGTGCGACATTTTTGACGTGACGAACCCAACCTTTACCGAAATTTAGTTCTCTATATAAAAAAACATTCTAATGAAAATACAGGTATTACTTTTCTTGTTCATTTCGATAAATATTTTTGGGCAAAACCTAGAAAATAATGTTAACCTTAAAAAATATAAATCTGTAGAGATTATTAATTGCTGGGGAAATAAAAAAACTCCTTGGAGCACCAAGATTAAGCTGAATAATGGCCAAATATTACAGAAAGAAATTTACTATGAGAATAAACTTCGTACACTTTTAAAATATACTGAGGAACAAAGCAAGGCTGAAATGCGAGGAAAGTCAGACTTGCTTGAGTTAGTTGAAAGAAATTCTCCTTTTGATTCTGTATGCGGGTTTCGCATAGAATATAAATATGATACGGCCGGAAATGTGATCTTTGAAAAAACTTACTCAAAAATAGATAAACAAATTTTGATTGAAACTAATAGTTATAAGTATGATAGCGATAATAATGTTATTGAAATAAACAGAACTGCGGATCCAAAACAGGAATATCCAATTATCATGACTGGCGGTCGAGCGCTTTATGAAAACGAAAAATTCCGATATGTTTACAATAACGACGGACTTTGGATAAAACAATATTGGATTGTAGATGGCAAAGAAGCGCTGATTACAAAAAGGGTGTTCAAATAAAAACGTCGCACAACAGCGGTTTCACGCAATTGCTACTTTCCGTGTAAAATGAACTTCTTTTTTCCATAACTTCGTTTTGTCCAGCCGAGAGTACTCAGTTCCAAATGCCGCAACTGACGTGAAGCCGCCGGACGTTAACTGCCATTTTATGAAAAATTACCCCAAATTTTACTTTCTTCTATTGATTGCAATTTCCAGTTGTAGAAATAATTCTGTGAGTGATTTACAAAATAACGGTATAGAAAATGACACACTTGAAAAGATTACTATAAAGGGGCAGGATGCAAAATACTTATTAACCCCTGATAAAACGGACAGTTTATGTATCAACGATATTGAGCGTGGAAAAACGGATTTGAAAAATTTCTCCGGGGTTTATGTAAAAACGATTTGCTTTGGATGCAGCGTCAAACCTTACGAAACTGAATTAAATGTAGTCTTAAAAAAGAAAAAATTTAAGTTAGGAGTGCAAGAACTTGGATGCGTGACTGCTCTAGGTCAAACCCAAGGATGTTATAAAGGTTATGTTGATCTAAAAATGCAAGAAAAATATGGTGCTGCATATAAAGAAGAAATTGAAAAAGAAGCAGAAAAGTTATTTATTACGAATTTAATCACCCAAAACAAAATAATAAGTGTGTATGATTTAGACGAAGCCGAAAAACCAAAAATAATAAGTTCTAAAGTAAATATTGAAAGCAATTATTACACAACAATGGAAACAGTTATTCCTGTTGTCAATAATAAATTCTTTGCAATTGATATGTCATTCATAGTAGAAAAAGACGGAACAATTAGCAATATTAAATTAAGTAATTGGGCTAACGAAAATCCAGAAAACGAAGAACATAAACAAGTTTTTATTGATCAGGCAATAAGTATTTTAAAAGGAGATTATAATCATTGGAAACCAGGTAAATATAAAGGAAACGTAGCTCGTACCGAAAATACACTACGAATCCGCTTCGAATAAAAACGGCAGTTAACAGCGGTTTCACGCAATTGCTACTTCCCTTGTAAAATGTAACCGCTTTTTCCATAACTTCGTTTTGTCCACGCCGAGAATACTCAGCTTCGAAAGCCGCAACTGACGTGAAGCCGCCGGACGTTATGCGAGATTGTTGAAAAACCTGACTTCGAATGAACATTTCAAAACAAAACTGGAAATCATTTCTTGAAGAACAAAAACAAATCTGTTTAAGATATGACTCTTTGTTTGTGCCAATAAATGAATCACTGATGGTCGGAATTTCTGCTGACTTAAATTCTGATCCCTTAAATGGCTTGCGACATAAATCCGAAAACGGAACAACTGGATGGTTTATTTGGGCGGGAGAATATTCTGAAAGCGAAGATTTTTTCAAGCCACTTTGCGCTGAACATTTGATTAAAATAAAACCTGAAATAATTAAATATTTAGGTTTAGATGTAGGCTTTAGATTTTTGGTTGGAAAAAATAATTATGAAGATGTTTGGTTTGACAAAAACGTATCTGAAAAATAATTACAACCTCGCATAACAGCGGTTTCACGCAATTGCTACTTTCGTTGTAAAATGTAACCACTTTTTCCATAACTTCGTTTCGTCTCGCCGAGAATACTCAGTTCCAAATGCCGCAACTGACGTGAAGCCGCCAGACGTTATGTGACACAGCGAGCGAACGAACTAACAAAAATGCTTGAAATGAAACCTCTAATATTTTTCTTTTTACTGTCTGTTAACCTTAACTTCGGTCATACAAACACTATAGTACAGAAAAAGTATGGCAATATTACAATTGCTTCTTCAACGTATTTTAGAACCGAGGAGATAAACAGACACTTAATAATCGGTCAGTATGCTGAACTTCTATGCAAGCAAATGTCATATTCTGGAGAAATTTTTATTTATCTTTTGCAAAGCCCTGAAACTGAATTTAGGGCTTGGCGTGCAAACTCTAACGAAAATCCATGGCTTGATCTTAACATAAATATTTCCTCTCCTTACAAAGATGTTACAAGCTGCTTGAATTTTATTGAGAATGTAATTTCAAACCGTGAAAAGCTGAAGAAAAACATTAGGAATATTTCAGAATGGTATTCAGCTAAAACTTCTGATAATGTTAAGCAAATCATGCTAAATAAAATTATGCGGCCTGACGATGTGATTGAACTTGCTAACCCGAAGTTTTTTACATATTATTTTCAGGATGGATTTTATCACGTATTATGCACTGACAGTTGCGAAACAAAAGAAATCGCTAAGCTCGAACAGATTTTACAATTCAGCGAACCCAAATTTTATATTCTTTGCATATTCAAAAGTCCTGACGAAATTTTAATTCTTGATGCTAATTGTAGATATGATTTTGAACAAAAAAAATATTTTGTAAAATCTATTGATACAAATTTGACAATGGATAAAACAGAATTTAAGAATTATAATTTTCGGCCATATCATATTCTTGCTTTAGGAAAAGACAATATAGTTTTCGAAAGCTTTTGGTCGGAAAAAGTTTTTCTATACTCGATGTCAAAAAAAATTTTTATTCAAGATTTAGACCTCCAAATACAAAAATAGCTGCGTCACATAACAGCGGTTTCACGCAATTGCTCCTACCCTTGTAAAATGTAACCGCTTTTTCCATAACTTCGTTCTGTCCAGCCGAGAGTACTCAGTTCCAAAAGCCGCAACTGACGTGAAGCCGCCGGACGTTGTGCGCAAGCTTGCCGCCAACCGGAGAATCCAAGTTTAATAAGATATGCGAAAAATCCTGCTGCTTCTATTTTTCCTGTGTATGGCTTG
>JAIXXU010000158.1 GCA_027490595.1 Pseudomonadota bacterium | reverse complement strand
TTTCCAGCATGCGAGCTTATGCCGACGAATTGAGGCACGAATCCATGTCTGTTCACTATGAAGAATTTGGTCATAATAAAGATTTAACTTATGAACAAAGCTTAGAAAAATTTATCATTGAAAACCAAATCAAAAACGTGAGCTTTTTTGAAATTGAAGACCATTTTTTTGAATCCAGGATTCATCAATGCCTTGAAAACTTGAATGTGAGTATCAACGTTTTGGAAAGCCCTATGTTTTTCACACCCCGTTCCGCATTCAAAGACTATCTAAAATCTCAAAAAAAACCATTTATGAAAAAATTTTATGAACTTCAACGGAAAAAATTTGATATTCTAATGGAAGACAACAAACCTCTTGGTGGGCAATGGAGTTATGACACGGAAAATCGAAAAGCACTCCCTAAAAGCATGCATCCACCAAAGCCAACATTACCCACACCTAAAAAACATGTTTCAGATGTTCAAACCCTAGTTCAAAAATATTTTGCAAGTCACCCGGGAAACGAACAAAACTTTTGGCTACCAACCACAAGAAAAGACGCTCACGATTGGTTACAAACATTTTTCAAAGAACGCTTTTGTTCTTTTGGTCCTTACGAAGACGCCTTGGCAGCCCACTCCGATTTTGTCTATCATTCTGTTTTAGCTCCCCTATTAAATATTGGCTTATTAACTCCAAAAGAAGTTATTGATAAAAGCATCTCATATTCACAAGACAACAACGTACCACTTCAATCTTTGGAAGGTTTTATCAGACAGATCATCGGATGGAGAGAATTTATCAGAGGGATGTATCAAAATTATGGTGAAAAACAAAAAGAAATGAACTTTTGGAACCATGACAAAAAGCTCTCAAAACTTTGGTATCAAGGTAACACTGGCGTTCCCATTTTAGACAGAATCCTTCTTAAAGTTCTCGATACAGGTTATTTACACCACATTGAAAGGCTGATGGTGGTGGGAAATTTAATGACTCTTTTGGAAATACACCCAAAAGAAGCCTACCGATGGTTTATGGAAATGTTTGTAGACTCCTCTGATTGGGTCATGGTTCCAAATGTGTATGGCATGGCTCTGTTTGCCGATGGCGGCAGCTTTGCCACTAAACCCTATATTTGTGGTTCCAATTATTGGCTAAAAATGAGTGGAGAAAAAAGCGCTCCCTGGTGCGATGGAATTGATGGTCTTTATTGGAGCTTCATTGAAAAACATAAAGATTTTTTTTCAAAAAACCCAAGAACCTCACTTGCCGTTAGCCTTCTTAAGAAAATACCAACAGAAAGACTGCAATACTTAAAAAGTGAAGCACAAAAACTAAAAGACAAATTAGTCGTTTGATATTGAGCGCTAACTTCCAAAACTTTACTTAATATGAGCTTCAATTCCATTGTAATATTATTTATCTTTGTTAGAATTTAAGATATAATATAGGCATTGTTTTAATTTATCTTCTTTATCAGAGATAAATACAACAACAAATGTTTTGGAGTGAGCTTCTTAAGAAGCTCATTTTTTATTAGAACCTTATATATTTTGTAGTATCATATCAATCAAATATGATACTACAAAATATATAAGATTCCAGTTTTCTTTTGCCATGCATGTAAGCTTCACCTGATTCTAATGTGTTTTTTAACACATTAAACATTTTTTCAATTTGAAGCCTGCTTATATATTTGCTTGATTCAGCTTTTGTATGAGTCCTCTGTGAACGTTCTAAGGGTAAAGGTCAAGGCTACCGCAATTAAATAAAATTGCAGTTCTATATCACATTTTCTATTGATGCCCCTTACAAACCCGACGCCTGCCACTATTAATATCCGCATTCATCAGACAAATGAAGCCGTCTAGGTTTAATTGGCAAATTGAGATGCTAAAAAGTGGGTTTTTATAGTATAGTCTTAACTAAAGTATTGTACAAAACAAACGACCTTGATACGGTTTATTCAATATTTGTCTGTCAGAATATTTTAAATTAGTCTCTAATCTAGTCATTTCTTTTTTAGAAAAAAAGTGGCTTCCAGTTTCTTCTAAGTTGTAGAATTTTTCACCACTCTCAGTTTGAATTGATAGTTGTACTAGGTATGAGTTACGCTGAGCAAATGCATATACTTTTTTATCAATATCATCTGGACTCATATCGCTTGTAAGAGTATCTTTAAGCTTGTTAGCCTCATCATTAAACGTTGCAATGCGACCAGCGTCATAATAAGCGCTAGCTGGCTGATGGTAATCATTAGGCAGGTATTGATAGATAGCATAACGACCTATGCCATCCACAGAGAATTCATAAAAGTTTACATGTTGGGAAGTGCTGGGATTTTCAGCTTCCATAAAGCCAGCTCTTCCTGATGTAGTGCCACCTTGCGCTATTTTTCTTGGTTGGCTTCCTTGCGGTACTCCTACTGAAACATGCATATTTACCCCTTTTTACTTTGTTAGTCGGTATATCTTATAGAAAATAAATACGCTGAAAGGTATACACGAACTCGGAGGTTATTGTCAAATATTTTAAATCGCATAACCAAGCGTCCTTTCTAATTCCATCAACAAACTCAACTTTATTTACAACTTCAATTAATTTTCCATAACCTTTTTCTCCTCCAGCCTTTCTAAGCATTGTGTGCGAGTTTAAAAACCATTGTAAGACAAGCTTTGGGAGTAGCAGAGCCTTTTTTTTCTATTTCTTAATCTAACTGTTGCAAAGAGAGATTCAATAGTGTTTGAAGAGCGAATATGTATCCAATGAGCAGCAGGAAAGTCGTAAAAGGTCAGTAAATCATTTTTATTTTTCTCAAGACACTCAACAGCTTTAGGGTATTTATCCTGATAAATAGTAGCAAAACTCTCCAAGCTGTGATGCCTTCTTTTTTTTTGAAGACATGTATATTTCACAAAGTTTATTTTTTGCATTTGACTGCTGCGATTTTGGAAGTTTGTTCAGAATATTTGCTATTTTATGAACCCAGCAGCGTTGATGTCTTGCATTTGGATAAATTTTTTCAATGGCATGCCTAAAGCGCCTTCACCGATTGCTAATTCTGGCCCATTTACAAATCCTCTATTTTCTAAAATAAGAAGAATTTGAGTCCAACTTAATTCACTTTCTTGTCCATCATCTTCTACAGCCACAAGTTCTTTTGTGCCATCAGCTTTTACTCCAATTATGACTAAGATACATTGCCTTTCATCTTCCAGTCGAAGATTAAAATAGACACCATCTACAAAAATATAAACATATTCATGTTCAGAAAAAGCTCTTTTATTCCACACATCAAAGTCTTCTTGCCAAAGTTCTTTGAGTTTCACAATAGTGTTTGCAGAAAATCCCTTT
>JAIXXU010000106.1 GCA_027490595.1 Pseudomonadota bacterium | reverse complement strand
ATTTTAAAAGTTCATAGTTTGATTATTGAAGATTGGATAAAAGACCCCGTAGACGAAAGAGGACAAAAAGAAATTCCGGGGGGCTCACCTTTACGACGAGTACTCAAAAAAAATTATACAAAATTTGCCCCTACCTGGGATGAAGCTGATAAATATTTCACTAATTTGTGGAGAAGCCTTTGGTATCTTGGGGCTGTTTTTTATTTATTAAAATTATCAACAGAATTGAAAAACTTTTCATACTCTTTAGATATGGAAGAAAAGTACAGAGTGATTTTAAGAGAAGATGCCATTTGTTTACTTGAACGTTTTGACATCAGGGGATTGTACCACTTTTCTCTGGGTTTTAGGGCCAACCTTGGAAGCATTGCCATGGGTTCTTTGATCAGAAACAAAGAACATACGAAAATTTTTAGAGATTTTAAAATTCAATTCGAGCCTTATTTAGAAACTTGTTTTGAATACAAGAATCCACAAGAAGAAGCAAATATCAATACACGCTACAAAGTATGGGCATCAGGCGAAGCATTCTATAATAATTTAAAAAAGTTAATTGAGGAGTAAACCATGTCTCAAATCATCTCGTTTTCAAGTCATAACAGTCATCAAGCCATCACAAAACCAAGTGTTCATAAAAAGAATTTAGAGCAAAAAGATCACTCCTTTGAATGTATTATCCCATTCTTTAGTTCTGTTGACGTAAATATTCAGTTTGCAATCATCGAACATCAGATATTTGGTTTGCGCCTGGTAGTAATAAACGAAAATAACGATATTTATTTTTTGCCTCTTGAAAGTATTACTTCTCCTTTTAATACTCATGTTTCTGGTTTAGAATTAATTAAAAATATTCCCATTGAAGACATTCCAAATTTTGTTTTCTTGTTTAATCCAAAAGAAAAAACTGTCCAGGTTCTTCCCAAGCTTTTAGCAGCAGGCAAAGAGGGATCGTTAAACTCATCATGCCTTGATTGCAAAGGTCTACGAAATTCGAATACAAGCATGGCAATTGTAGAATATGCTTTGAATAAACTTGTTGAAGTAAAAGAATTAATCATTGACAAAGAAGGTAAGGAAGCGCCTGGTGAAAGAACAATCATCCTCACGGTTTCGGCAACACAAGTTTTTAAAGCACCAATGTATCTTGACGAAAAGGGCGATAATCAACCCATACGAGACAGCGTTGGGAATATTATTTATAATCAAGTCAAAGATTTTTTCATAGGTCAGTACAAAAATAAGAATTACGGTTTCAATAACCTTAAAAATTTCTCCGGAGACGTTCCCGTTATTAGAAGTGACAAACCATTGATTGCCATTCGTACTCAATTTGGTGACAAGATAAGCAATTCTGGTTGGTTTGGTTTTTTGCCACCTAAAGGCACTAGGCAGCATTATTTAGACCAAGCTCTCGAACTTTCTTTTTACAAAAGAGAAGCGCAATTAGTAGGTGAAAATAATTTACTTTTGTCAACAAATCCTAATACAGGAGAAGAAAAATATACAGGACAATTGATTGATGGAAAAATATATAAAACAGATGACGCCGGTGTTCTTGTTAAAGACAAGAATAATAATGCAATAGTCTTGGGAGAGCTTGCCAATCCAGATGAAAAGCCTATGGGTAAATACGATATACAAAACCAAGGTCAAATTAAATTCATACCTATAAAAGACCTAACAACAAAGAATATCTCCATAAAATTGACTTGGTTTGAAAAACCCTCACACGTAGTTTTTACAGTTCTTCCCAAAGGAACTTTGTTTGCCGCAGGAACCGTGGCACCACAAGCAGAAACCTTAGGCGGCGCAGAACAAATTTATCTTCTTCCCCCCATGAAACCTAGAGAAGGCGAACCTCAAACTGTTGCCGAAATGATTGAACGTATACCAGACACCGTTGTTTTACCTATAGAAGAATATTTAGATTACATAAGAACAGATGAATTTGAGCACAAGAAACCATTGCAAGACGCTAAAAAAGCCGCGATTCTTGCACGCATAGAAGAAAGGATCAAAAGTAAAGAAGTTGCTACCACGTGGGAAGAATCTGTAGATGATTTTCATGTGCCCTATGAATCAGTACCGCATGAAAAAATTTCTTTTTCATATGACAGAATAGTCAAAACAGTTAAATTACTTTATGACATTCCTCCCCATTCACCTCAAACACCTCAAACACCAAAAGATGATGATGAAGGAAATGGTGACGAAAGCGAGGGAAGCCGCTCCACCAAAGTTGGCAAGGCGCTAGAAGGCACGTCGTCGTCATCTTCATCCGAAGCCTGGCGCGCTGCCGCAGATTGGCAAGAGTATGAAAAGGCTGCCCAAAATAGCAACCCAAGCCCCAAAGAAAGTTCACAGCAATATTCTTTGCCAAAGCCCTCACAATCCAACAACTCAAAAAACCAAACACAACAAACCTCAACTACGCCTTCCGCAAGCAGTCAAACAAAGTCTTCCAGCAGTCAAGCATCTCGGCCACCAGCAGTGCAAACAAGCACACAAAACACAGCGTCTCATTCGTCCCGATCTAGCTCGCAAAGCACATCAAACCACGCAAGCAACAACTCTCACCGTCAGACAACATACACAACCCACACAGCAGCGACTCAGCAACAAAACCAAAATGTGCATACAAAAGCCCATTCTACTCAAACACAAAGTTACAATACACCACAAACCAGCTATTCAAATTCTTCTTCAAGCCAAGTAAATTCATCATTTCAAACTTCAAACGTTAACTCCCAAAGCAACTCCACTTCTCACTCACGTTCATCTCACTCAAGCCAAAATCATACACAAGGTTCTCACCACACTCACAGTTCCCACAATTCGCATAGCAAAACCTCCTCTCACACAAATCAAACTTCACAAAACCAAGTAATAAATCCACAATCCACCTTTTCTTCAAGTTATGCTCAACTAAATCCTGTAGGATATTACGGAAGTGCTTTGTCTGGCTCAGGAATTTACGGAACCAGAGCAGGAAGCCCTGTCCGCTCAATAGGGCAACACTTTTACCAACATTCCCATGCTAATCATGGAGAGGATATTGTGACCCGCTGGGAGCGGCATAATAAGGCGTGGGAAAAGTATGAGACTGGGGGATCAAAAGAATCCTTTGAAAATAATATTCGTCAAAATGACCTCACAGATTCTTATAACAGCTCAAACACTGAAACACCCATTCAAGGAGGCCAGGAACAAGGTGAAATAGGCGGGGTTGCCGTTCAAAATCCTAACAATTTACTATTAAATTTTGATACTGATGAAAGCGATATTATCAATGATGGCTATTGGCTTGCTTTTCCTTT
>JAIXXU010000244.1 GCA_027490595.1 Pseudomonadota bacterium | reverse complement strand
TTTATTTTTTTTAGGTTTTTATCATTTGATTGAGTCTGCATTTATAACAGACAACGGGTATTTTCAGTACCAAGAAATATCTTAAAAATAAATAGAGAAATTATTGATAAAAATAAGTCTCCTCACCCGATATTTTTTTCAATGGTCACAAGGCCTGATAATTTAAAATAAATTATAAAAAAATTAACTTACTTTATGTTTGAGCAAAAAATAATTTTTAAAACATACATAACGTCAATGATCGATTCTATTATAAAAGTTATATAAAAAGGAAGACTATATTTTCTAAAACAGAGAGGTCATAAAAAACCCTTGACTTAGCATTTACTTTCTCATATTGATTTCAAAACAAGAGGAAAAAAATGATGTCAAATGTTAATATAACTTCCAAAAATCCAAGAATAAACCAACCTAAATTAAACTCAACTGTACTTGACATTATAGAGGTCAAGAATTTAAAAAATTATTTCAAAGCTAAAGGAGACACCTATTCAAACCATACTTTAACAGAAAAAAATAATGCACAAATGAAAGATTCAAATTTTACGTACACTATTTACTTAGGCACTCCTCAAGGAAGCACACTAGATTTTTGCAGTGAAAAAAAACTTTGTGTTCAGGGTTTTGCAGAATATCTTTATGAAAATAACATCAAAGGAACTCAACAATTTGCTGTATCCACAGAAATTGAGGAAAGATATTCTATATGCGACGATACCGTATTGCATGAGCTTTCTAATTTTGCAACAAATTATATGTTTCCAACTATTGTCAGTAATTCCTATGCTTTTTATCGTGACAACAGGCCTCCTTATGTAACTGGCATACTATACTTGTCTAAATATCTAGATCGGGAACCAAGAGGTGTTCACAACAGGGTAGAATCTGAATATCCTTTCAATCATCCTTCGGATGGTATAATGAAAGAATTAGAGGATTCACAGTACGGTAGCAGTTGTTACCTTGCCACGCTTTTAGGTGCTGTCTGTGGCTCAATTGTATTTGGTTCTTTAGCTATTGTTGGAATGTATTACATAGTTAATAGATGGAGAATTCGGGTAGATGAGCAAGAAAATAATGGCGCTCTTAGGGCTAATCAACAAGGTAATTATGGCGCTCTTGTCGAAACTCTTACCACAGAACCCGTGGAGAATTCACAATCAGACGCCGTAGCTCTTGATAATCTTGATTCTCAAAATATCGAAACTAACAACGGATTAGATCCCAATAAATGTTGATCTAGAAATTAATACTTTGATATTAAGGTTTAAAACGAATCACCCACTGCTAAACAAAATAAAATAAAATAAAATAAAATAAAATAAATACTGTTTGCTTTTTCTATTCATAAAAATTGTTATTTGAAAAACATAATTAACAAACGTAAAAAAATCTGCTCATAAATTTTTGCAAAAAGTATCATAAGTTTAATAAAAATCAGTATTTTTTAGCCGGGCACGCAGGTAACAGGACAGCTTAATAGGAAGGTATTTGTTTCAAGATAGCTTTTCATTTTCCCATTAACTTTATTTGTTCCTTCTTCTATCCATGAGAAATCACCTCATGAAAGTTACTCTATTGCTTTAACTCTTTACCGATAATACCAATATTTATGAGTTCATTTTTTTACTCATAAATGACTTGGTTTATACAGGTTATATGGAAAGATAAAACTCATAAAAATTGAGAAACTCGTTGAATAAAGTAGTTTATTAAACGAAAAATTTTTATCTTCCGTACACTGCAATTATATGTGCTTTTGTCAGCATCAAAGAATTAATATAAAAACCCACTTTTGCAGGCATATCGTTTTTTTCTAAAGGTATTCTGTCTTTCAAAGCGTAAACAGTCAAAATATAATGATGGGCTTTCGACCCCACAGGGGGACAAGGACCACCATAGCCAACTTGACCATAATCAACCAAGCCCTCAACAGCTCCTGCAGGAATCTTAGCACTTGCAGAGGAACCCTCTGCTAATTCATGGACGGAAACTGGAATATTAAACACAGTCCAGTGCCACCATCCACTTCCCGTAGGCGCATCGGGATCAAACATTGTAACTGCAAAATATTTGGTGCCAGAAGGCTCACCTGACCAAGAAACATGAGGAGAAATATTAAGCCCGGAGCAACCCATTCCTTTGTAGACAAACTTCTCCGCAATAGTTTGGTTATTATGAAATGAGTGACTTTCTATTTTAAAAGACGCCTTCATAGAACCTGCAAACACAGCCTGGAAAGATAAAGCACATAGAATAAGAGGAACGAAATAAATCTTTATCATTTAGAGGTCTCCACTACATTAAACAAATAGAAAAAGATTGAACTTGAAAATAACACAAGAAGCGTGCTAGGTGAAATTTTAATGATGCAATGAAGGAAAAGCACTTCTCATTAAGCGTATCAACCTATCATAAATTTTGTGAGTTCCACATGAAACATCATTTGTCTTTTTTTTCACTTTTTATTTTATGGTTTGGTGCTGCTGTATCTATTGCTGAAATTTTAGTAGGAGCATTACTTGGTCCACTTGGTTTATTTCATGGTTTCTTAGCAATCATTTTAGGACATTTCGTTGGCTGTTCATTTCTTGCATTTGCAGGCTTGATTGGTTTCCGAGAAAATAAAACAGCAACACAAACAGCTCGTATTTCTCTGGGCAAACAAGGTTCTTACGTTGTTTCTTTTTTTAACATACTGCAACTACTAGGATGGAGTGCAATTATGTTAATACAAGCTAGCAATGCCATGCAAATTATATCAGAATCATTTTTTGGGATTTTTAATTTTAATTTTTATGTAATTTTTCTTGGATTTTTAGTTCTAGTATGGTCAATATTATTAGAAAAAGGTTCTCATATTTTAAATGAAATTAGTGTGATCTTTCTCATTTTTTTATGTATTTTAATCTTCTATAAATTTCTTCAATATCACACTATCTTACCCTTTAAGGAAATAAAACAAAAATCTCTAACTTTTGGGGATGCTTTCGAACTGAGCCTCATTATGCCTTTATCATGGACTCCTTTAATATCAGACTACACAAGAAAAGGTAAAAGCAAATACGGAAGTTTCTGGGGAAGTTATACAGGGTATTTCCTAGGAAGTTCACTCATGTATAGTCTGGGTTTAATATGTTCAGCAGAACTAAAAAACAATAATTTTTCAGCTATTTTAATGGGGTTAAAACTTGGATACTGGTCAATTTTTGTTGTTGTTTTATCAACTGTATCAACATTATTCTTAGATTTATATTCCACTGTCATATCTACTCATAACATATTTCCAACTATGAATAAAATAAAACTAACTTTATTTTATTCAATTTTGGGAACAATTATTGCTTTGTTTTTTCCTATGGAAAATTATGAAGATTTTCTATATATAATTGGTGCAATTTTTACACCAACCTTCACCATTATATTTGTGGACTATTTTGTTTTAAAAAGAAATTATGAAAAAAAAATAATTAATATTTTAGGTATTATATCCATTTTAAACGGAGTAATTTTCTATTATTGGTTTAAGAAATTCTCATTGCCTACAGGACCGAGTTTACCCACAATTTTAATTACTTCTAGTTCCTATTATATTTTTTTTAAAATTTCATTTATAAAAATAAAATCAAGCAATAAAAATTCTTAATTCTAAATCATATTGTAGTTTTAAATCATAAAATAAATAATTTTTTACATATTCTTTTATTTTATAAATACCCTAAATCTATTAAATATGAATATTTTAAAAATCTTCATACGTTTTTTTCCAAAAAATAAATGGGATGAGTATAATGATATTTTCTCATTTTAAAATTACCAAAGCCTCAAATAATAATTCGTTCAGGAAAGTCGATACTATTT
>JAIXXU010000042.1 GCA_027490595.1 Pseudomonadota bacterium | reverse complement strand
TAACGGTTTTGAAATTAAATGAGCAGCCGGTAACAGCGGTTTCACGCAATTGCTGCTTTCCTTGTAAATTGAACTTCTTTTTTCCATAACTTCGTTTTGTCCACGCCGAGAATACTCAGTTCCAAATGCCGCAACTGACGTGAAGCCGCCGGACGTTAGCTGAAAGCCTTACCAAAAATGACGAACAATGTTCAATAAACTTCCAATTATTACAATCATAGGACTGATTTTTATTAGTTGTGCAGCTCGAAAGCAATTATCAGGAACGTATAAAACAGACTATGAAAATGGAATGTCTTATGTTCTAAACCTAAAAAATAACACATATGTTTGGTCAACCTCTAATAATGGAGATCATACTGGTAAGTTTAAAGTTGTCACTTTAAGTTCTACCAAGAAACTAATTATATTTGAGGATTTAATAATGTCGCATACTTCTAATTACATCCGTGAAATTCAAGAAAATGGCGATTCGATCTTTATTGACCATAGCAATTTCGGATCTACTGTTTTTGAAATTGATTTACAAGATAAAAACAATATAAAATACCGAAAAACTTATTCAAATGAACTCGAAAAAACAAAACATCGAGGAAAATTATTTTTAATAAACTAGGCCTTCAGCTAACAGCGGTTTCACGCAATTGCTGCTAACCTTGTAAAATGTAACCACTTTTTCCATAACTTCGTTGTGTCCAGCCGAGAATACTCAGTTCCAAATGCCGCAACTGACGTGAAGCCGCCGGACGTTATGGGCAATAATTCACCACAAATGACCTTCAGAGAAAATTCAAATATCTTTTTTGCGCACAGCTATTTAGGATTTACAAAAGCTGAATTCTCCTTTGACGCGTTTGCTGAATTTGATGCTGAGCACGTTATTCATGAATTTATTAACGCACCACAGGATTTTGATTCAGCACGAAAATATGTGGGAGGCTATACTTGTGATCATACTAATGAGTTTGGAGAAAGATCAATTTTTCAATTATATGAATTTGGCTCTTATGACATTAAAGCTCTTGACTTATCAGATTATAAAAAGTCATCAATTTTTGAATTGGAAAAAGAGTTTGACAAACTAACGTCTGATTTTTATGAAAGCTATCGTCAAGATCCGAATTTTAAAAAATTTAAGAATCAAGTTTCCCTTATTTTTCAAGAAATAATGGGTTTAGAATTATATTTATTTTCTCCATCAATTTCAAAATTCAATGAATTAGGTGCTTTTGAGCTGGAAGAATTCGTGTGCGGGTTTGCTGTAGATAATACAAATAAAAAGATTACGGTGATTCAAGTTGCATGTGACTAAGTTATTACTGCCCATAACAGCGGTTTCACGCAATTGCTACTTTTCGTGTAAAATGAACTTCTTTTTTCCATAACTTCGTCTTGTCCAGCCGAGAGTACTCAGTTCCAAATGCCGCAACTGACGTGAAGCCGCCGGACGTTGTGCGCAATTTTTCCCAAAAAATGACGAACCATGTGTAAGAAAATATTATTACTGGCCATTTTAAGTATTCTGGCATTCAGTTGCCAGGAACGGAAATATATTGTGAAAAACAACAAAGTTTACATACAGGGCTGGGATGAAGGCAATGGAAACTATGAACGATTAATTGATGAAGCTGATGCCAAGACCTTTGAAAATATGAAAATTGATAGTAATTACGATTTTTTGTTTGCAAAAGATAAAAATAGGCTTTATATAGATGCAAAAGCTGTAGAAAATATTGACCCTAATACTTTTTCATTTGTTGGAAACTACATTTTTAAGGATAAAGATTCTGCATATTTTTTGGGCAATGGCACAGAGGATTGCGTGATTAAAAATGTTGATTTTAAAAAAATAAAACTTATTAGTTACCCTTGGGCTAAGGCACAAAGTTTTTTAATTTACCGAAAGCAAACATTACTGTTGGATGACATAGATGATTTTGAATTTATAGATGAATACTACGGCAAGACAAAAAGTAAAATTATTTACGAAAATAAAATTATTCCAAACGCTGACCCTAAAACATTCAGAGTGATAAATTCATATAGTGCCGAGGATAAAAATAATAAATATGAATTCGGTAAGATCGTACATTAAAACTGCGCACAACAGCGGTTTCACGCAATTGCTGCTTTCTTTGTAAAATGTAACCGCTTTTTCCATAACTTCGTTCTGTCCAGCCGAGAGTACTCAGCTTCGAAAGCCGCAACTGACGTGAAGCCGCCGGACGTTACAGGAAACCGCCCCAGCCGCGTGATCTCGAAACTTGGTAAAACCTTTGATAATTGAAAATCCCAAATATGAAATCAACTAAATACTTAATTATTTCTTTACTTTTTTTAGCGGTAAAGACAAATGCTCAAATCACAAGAGGAAACTGGTTGGTTGGAGGAACGGGAAATTTCTCTTCCTATGAAAATACGTTCTCAAACAATGGAACAGAAGTTATCAATAAAGGAATAGGAATTAATATTTCGCCTAACGTCGGTTATTTCTTTGTAGATAAGTTTGTTGCTGGAACTAATATTAGCATTGGGTACTCTAAAATAAAAAACTATGAAGATAATTTCGGGTATGGAATTGGTCCATTTGCTAGATACTACTTATTAAAAGAAGATAAACAAATCAATTTTTTAGTTCAAGCAAGCTATACATTTAGCGCATCTTCAGGAGATAGTAAATCTAAATATAGTGGATATGGATTTAAGGCTGGGCCTGTAATTTTTTTCAACAGTAGTGTGGCTTTAGAAATAACGCTTGATTATAATACTGCAAAATTAATTCCTAACAGCTTAGCGGATTCGTCTTATAAAAACTTACAAATAGGATTAGGTTTTCAAATTCATTTAGAAAAATAACAAAAAATAGTGGCTTCCTGTAACAGCGGTTTCACGCAATTGCTGCTTTTCGTGTAAAATGAACTCCTTTTTTCCATAACTTCGTTCTGTCCACGCCGAGAATACTCAGTTCCAAATGCCGCAACTGACGTGAAGCCGCCGGACGTTAGCAGACATTTTCGAAAAAGTCGTCCTTATGAAAAATCTCTTATTCCAATTAACATTATGCCTTATCTGCTTTAAATGCTTTTCACAAGACATCGAATCCGTATATCGTTTTAAAAGAGCCAAGCAACAAACATTCAGAGGCACAAAAATATCATACATTTCTAGTGAACTGGATAGCTTAGTGCTTTACAAAAATGGAGACTTTTACAGGCAAACTAGCTACTCTCAATTTGATAATCTTGGATCGGACGAACAGAAAGGCATATGGAAAATTAACAATAATATACTTTATCTAGAACTAAAAAGCAGGACCGACGGCAATGATAAACAGTGGCGTAGCACTAATGGGAAATTTAAATACAAAATGGTCAGACGAAGATTAAAGCCAATTAATGACGATATTTTTAAAAAAAATGAAGATCCTTTTGAAATATTTGCAACCCATATTTTGAAATTAGTGAAATATTAAAACGTCTGCTAACAGCGGTTTCACGCAATTGCTGCTTCCCTTGTAAAATGAACTTCTTTTTTACATAACTTCGTTCTGTCCAGCCGAGAATACTCAGTTCCAAATGCCGCAACTGACGTGAAGCCGCCGGACGTTAGCTGCTATACCTAAAAAAATGACTACTAATGTTGGAAATGATTCACTTTTTGTATTGGTTTAGTTTAGTGCCCACAATTTTACTCTTTATAATTCTTTGGGCTTATCCAATTAAGTTAAAGATTTTCCGTGATGAAATATTTTACAAAAGGGCTTTGATTTTGTTTTCATGTCAACTTATAATTGGTTTTGTTCTCCTCCACTTCGATAAATCTTATAGAGTTGACGAACGGCATAATTTATTAATTCCTTTATGGAGCGTTACGTTTCTTTTACTGTATAAAATTGCTAACAAATTAATTTATAAAAAATATGGTCGTCCTATGTATTATGGCATGCGTTATTCAAATGACGAGGAATCTCAAAAAGCTACATTTATTGAAGTCTTAATTCAAGGTATTATAATGTTTCTTACTATCGCTTTTCCTTTTTATTTAAGTATGTGGATAGTAAAAAATTGGTACAGCAGCTAACAGCGGTTTCACGCAATTGCTACTTTCCGTGTAAAATGTAAACGCTTTTTCCATAACTTCGTTTTGTCCAGCCGAGAATACTCAGTTCCAAATGCCGCAACTGACGTGAAGCCGCCGGACGTTATATGCCATTTAAACGCGAACGTGACTAATATGAAGACAATAATTGTAGTTTTTACTTTATTAACTTTTAATTTTTTATATCCTCAGAATGATACGGATATGAAAAATTCTTTGGAAAAACTTTCTCAAAAATATTTGACTGAATTGTATGTGAATAAAAAATATGATTCAGTATCTAAATTATGGGACAATAGACTTTTCATCGAACTCAAAAGTTTCTATAGCAAAATTAAAGTGGGAGATTTTTCAGATTCTGATTTGGCAAGTAAAATCAAACTGGACGTCACAAAATATTTCAACCAACTATCAACGTTCCAAGTAGATGAAATATTAGGTTCTGAAATAGAATATGACAATAAAAATATTATCGGTGAAGTTTTTTATCAATTTACCGAAACATTAAAAAATAAGTCTCAAACAATAAGATCCATGTTGATATACATTTCTTCTGATAATGGAAAAACGTGGATGCTTCAAGATTGGAAAATAAAAGATATTGTTGATAAAGCAAATAAAGGACTATATGAATAAACGGCATATAACAGCGGTTTCACGCAATTGCTGCTTTCCTTGTAAAATGAACTTCTTTTTTCCATAACTTCGTTTTGTCCACGCCGAGAATACTCAGTTCCAAAAGCCGCAACTGACGTGAAGCCGCCGGACGTTATGTGACATTTCAACCACCAACGATATGAAAAACCTGGTAGCCATGATTTTCTGTATTTTATTTATAACAAATAATTGTCTATCTCAGGCTAGGAAAAGTACTGTGCAAAAAATAAAAATAGACACTTCTAAAATTGCTGTTCTTAAAACTGAAAAATATCGCGGATTCCAAAAATTTAAATCAGCTGATTTAGACAATTCCGAAATTTTGCTTGCTGAAAAATTATTGGCCAAAAGCGTACATAAGTATAATAAAGGAAATAATTGGAGCACAATCAATCTAAAAAAATATAATAGACAATATGTTGCAGCAATAAATCAAAAAGGAGAGAAGATAATATATATAAATTGTTACTGTGAACCTAATGCAATTAATTGGAAAGAAGAACTTTCAGAAGTTGATGATGGAGGAAACTGCTTTTTCTCACTAATGATTAATCTTAGCCTTCAACTCACTGAAGAATTAGATGTGAATGGACCATAGAAACGTCACATAACAGCGGTTTCACGCAATTGCTACTTTTCGTGTAAAATGTAACCGCTTTTTCCATAACTTCGTTTTGTCCACGCCGAGAATACTCAGTTCCAAATGCCGCAACTGACGTGAAGCCGCCGGACGTTAGCAGAAATTCTACCCAAATGGAACGTATAAACATCAAAGAACTAAAAGATTGGATTGCTCCATACCTAACTGTAAATGGAAAGTATATTGC
>JAIXXU010000194.1 GCA_027490595.1 Pseudomonadota bacterium | reverse complement strand
TAATTTATTTGTTGATTTTTTATCAATTCCTGTCTATGCATAAGGCGTCCTCACTCCTTCCCTTTTTTTAAAGGTTATTGCATGGATAACAATTTAACTCTCTTCACTGGTAGTGCAAATCCAAATCTTGCAGCGAAAATCGCTGAGTACCTCAGCGTTCCATTGAGCAGTGCTCTCATTGGTAGGTTTTCCGATGGGGAGAGCCGCGTCGAAATTGAAAGCAATGTTCGTGGTCGGGATGTTTTTATTGTTCAGCCTACTTGTTCTCCTGCCAACGAAAACCTTATGGAATTACTTATCATTATAGATGCGTTAAGACGTGCTAGTGCCCAACGAATTACAGCCGTAATTCCCTATTATGGCTACAGTCGTCAAGAACGTAAGAGTGCTCCCCGGACGCCTATTACAGCAAAACTTGTTGCCGATTTACTCACAACAGCTGGAGTAAGTAGGGTATTGACTATTGAACTTCATACAGGTGCTATCCAAGGCTTTTTCAATCTTCCAGTCGATCATCTTTACAGTAAACCCGTGTTTGCCGATCATTTACTAAGGTTAAATTTGTCAAATCCTATTATGGTTTCCCCTGATGCTGGTGGTGTGGAGCGTGCTCGCGCTTTTGCTAAAGTGATGAATTGTGGGATGGCTATTGTTGATAAGCGTCGAGAAAAGCCCGGTGTCAGTCAAGTCATGCACCTGATTGGAGATGTGAAAGATAAAACAGCTATTCTAATAGACGATATTTGCGACACCGCTGGTTCTTTGTCCTCTGCGGCTCAAGTTCTCAAGGAGCAAGGAGCAGTTAAGGTAATTGCCATGGTTACTCATCCAGTCTTGTCGGGTAATGCAATCAAAACGTTAAACGATAGCTGTATCGAACATTTGATTGTGAGCGATACCATTCCTTTGTCCGACGAAGCGCGTGCATGCTCTAAAATTCAAGTTCTTTCTGTGAGTGAACTTTTAGGCCAGGCCATACGCCGTATTCATAATTCTGATTCCATTAGTAGTTTATTTATATGATAAGAAAGATACCGTTGTTTTAAGGGTACAGTTTCAAGTTTTCTTTTGAGTAATATGAACAAAAAAAGGTAAGGCTTATGAATAAAATTCAATCAAGTCCTAGGAATAATCAGTCTCTAAGTGCTGGCAACTCTCCTAAAAACTCAAGAAGTTATACTCTCGTTATTTTTTCCCCAAGTGGTTCAGATAGCTCTGTAAATAGTGATGAAAATACTCCACTGAATGAAGGAAAACAGCAAACACCTGAAGACATATATCCTCCTCTACCAATTTTTCCTGATATTAAACCTAATACTGAATATCGCTTAGATGACGTCATGATAAAGCGTTCAGGTAGCTTTATTGATAGGCCACCGAGAAAGTTTGAGGATCCCGATACATCAAGCTCTACACCAAACAGTAGTCATGCAGTTCGCATACATCTTCCCTCTTCTTCAGAGTCATCTGCAACTGAATCTGTTTCAAATAAAAACAATATAGATCCCATTAAACAAAATCTGATTAAACAGGTGTCAGAACGTAAAAAAATAAAAAGTGAAGCGTTATATTTGTTAGCAGTTGCATTATTGATCATTTCAATTTCATTTTTTACTTTTGCAGCTATTTACGCGGTCAATTTATTGGAAGGATCGCTTATACTTAACCCTGCAGCGCTTTTCGTGGAAGTAATTACTTGCTTAGCCATCCTCGCTAGTTTAGGTATAGCTTATTCTAGAGCGTCTTATTTTTATCGATGGGCTAGTTTAAATGAAAATACGTTGGGTAAGCTTATCGATAAATATCAAAAAATTACTTTAGACAATAATCGTGATTTAGAGCGAAATAAAGCCATTAAAGAAAAAGCTAAGCTTGAAAAAAAGATAGAACAATTTTTTGAAAAGTTCTTGAAAAATATGAAAAAATTTAATGAATTAAACAACGATAATGTGATTTCTTTATTAGACAAAACATTTAATTACGAGAATTTGGAGAAGAATATAAGCCAAGATTTACGTAACTTATTTTAGCATAAAACAGAGTTAAATATTGACACAAACACCAAGTGACGTGAGTATCCTATTTTGAGTGTATTCTCTATTTCTCATCATACATCTTATTATTCTGTAACGGGAACTTCCTTGGCGTACGATATTCTTGTACCAAGCTTAAGGCCAACTCATCTGTTAGTTCTTGTAAACGGTTATCAAAGACCCCGCCAAGACTTTCGAGCCTTTCGTCAAAAGCTTTCGAGCCTTGTTCCTCATGTGGCTACATTGGCTTTGGATAATCGAGGGAGTGGCGAAACGCCGTTGGGACTTGCTGCAGGAGAACTATTGAATGTATCCTTGATGGCTCAAGATGTTATGTTATTGAGTGAATATGTGGCTCAAAAATTAGAAATTTCTCGATATTCTGCACTAGGCATTAGTATGGGAGGTATGATTGTTCAGACACTAGCAGGAAAATCGTCTTCCCAAGAGTTAGAAAATGTTTTTCTTGTGAGTACAACAGCCGGTGGTAAGTCAAGAGTTTGGCCTTCTTCCATCAAAAACCCAGCATCCTTAAAATTTGTTAATCCCTATGAAAGCATAGAGTCTACCCAAGCTCACATGAAAAAGTATTTTGGAGAACGATTTTTAAAAAATTCTCCCCTTTTATTTGAAATGATGTGCAAAAATATTTTTACAAATGCTCAAGAAAAATGCTCAACTGATGGGGCAAAATTT
>JAIXXU010000012.1 GCA_027490595.1 Pseudomonadota bacterium | reverse complement strand
CCGGCTACTTTGAAGTCCATATCGCCAAGGTTATCTTCGTCGCCCAGAATATCTGATAGGACAGCAAAATCTTGTCCTTCTAGAATAAGTCCCATAGCAATTCCTGCAATAGGCTCTTTTAATGGGACGCCAGCAGACAGCAAAGACATAGTGCCTCCACACACGGAGGCCATGGAGCTGGAGCCGTTGCTTTCTGTGATTTCAGAAACCATGCGAATAGCATAGGGAAATTTCTCTTTGGAAGGCAATGCTGCCTTGAGAGCGCGTTCTGCTAGATTTCCATGGCCTACTTCACGACGGCCTGGGGAGCCTAGGCGTTTTACTTCACCTACGGAATACCCAGGCATATTATAGTGAAGCATAAAGGTTTTTTCATTGGAAGGACTGATGATGGACTCATATCTTTGTGCATCGTCAGGTGTACCCAGGGTTGTGATAGCCAGTGACTGTGTTTCACCGCGAGTAAATAGAGCGGAGCCGTGTGTGCGCTTTAGAACATCAATTTCGCACTTGATAGCACGAATGTCCGTTGTTGAGCGCCCATCAATTCGCTTGTTGTCTTTTAGAATCGCTGTTCGTACTGTTTTGTATTCGAGCATTTCAAAGAGATACTGAAATGCTTTTTCGGCTGCAGAATCTCCTTGTGGTACAAGGGCTTCTTTTGCTAGTTTTTTAATTTCGTCCAGTTTTGCCTTGCGTTCTGCCTTAACAGGCAACGAGTAAGCTTCTTTCAATTGTTTTGCATACTTTTTTTGCAATGCATTTTTAATTTCTGTGTTTTCTGGTGGGTTTGGGATTTCCCGTTTGGGTTTGCCGCAAGCTTTTCTCAGTTCTTCTTGCATCTCACATATTTTTTTAATTTCTTCGTGTCCCAAGCGAATACCTTCAAGGACTTGCTCTTCAGACAAGAAATTTACTGCAGCTTCCACCATTAAAATTGCATCTTTTGTACCTGCTACAACAAGATCAAGATCGTAATTTTCAAGTTCAATTTCCGGGGGATTAAAAATGTAAGACCCGTTTTTATACGCAACGCGAACTCCAGCAATAGGACCAGCAAAGGGAATATCTGAAATTTGGAGAGCAGCACTTGCTCCAATCATGGCTAAGTGGGAGGGACTAGCTGCGGGGTCGTAAGAAACAACCATGGCAACCACTTGTGTTTCCACCATATAGGTCTCTGGAAACAGAGGGCGAATCGGACGATCGATGAGTCTACTAATCAGGACTTCGCGGTCGGTAGGTTTTGTTTCTCGTTTGGGATAGCCCCCGGGGATGCGGCCTGCAGAATAAATTTTTTCAATATAATCGACGGAAAGGGGAAAAAATGATGGGGAAGCTTGGGCTTCTTTGGCTGCCGTTGCTGTGACAAGAACCTGGGTACCTTTGCAGGAAACAAGGACTGATCCTCCAGCTTGTCGTGCAATTCTGCCGGTTTCGATAGTGATTTCTTCGGAGCCGACAACCACAGATTTTTCGTGAATATCAAACATAAATACAAAATCCTTTGACAATTGAACCCTTAGTGGGAGTTCAAGGTTTTCACCGTTAAACGGCTTTTCTTTTGGACCATCCAAAAGTCCCAGGAGCACTCAATCGCTACCCGGCTTTTTCTGTTGACTACTTCAGTCGAGGGAGACCCTAACAAAATTTTTCTGGTTTCAAAAGAGCAAATTGTCAGTTATAATAAACGACGAATTTTGCTCGGCTGATTTCGGCATTCTTGAGGTCATTATTAGAAAGCTTTTCTCATGGAAATTTACGAAGTTTTATACTATCCACATGCTCTTTTAAAAAAAAACTGTTCTCCTGTAACTAAGTTTACAGATCAATTTCGCGAGTTTTTAAAAAATTTGATTGCAACTGCCTACGAGTTCCATGGTGGAGGGATTGCTGCCCCCCAAGTTGGTGTGTCGAAACGGGTATTTGTTTGTGATTTTGAATCGATTTTTCAAGATAAAGAGTCCATACCTAAAGAGCCCGACGATTTTCTTGTTTTTGATGACAAAGGAAATTCGATGGAAATAAAGTTCCCAATGATTTTTGTGAACCCTGAAATTTTAGAAACTGAAAAACCAATTTCTACAGACTGGGAAGGCTGCCTTTCTTTTCCTGATGCGCCTTCTTTCGAAATTTCCCGGTTTCACAAAATTACCGTGCGTGCACAAAATGAGTTCGGTGAGTTTTTTACGGTTAAAACTCGGCATCTTTATGCTGCAGTAAATTTTCAGCACGAGATCGATCATTTAAATGGCATTACTATGATAAACCATTGGCCAAAAAAAGATTATATTGAAAAAGATATTGTTGGTTTTATTCAAGATTTTATTGAAAATCCTGAGCACAGAAAAAAAATTAAAAAATTAAAATTAGTGAAGGCAACCAAAATAAAATTCGATTTCCTATAATTATTTTTATTTCAATGTTATCTCCCATAGAACAAGCCTAAAAATTCATAGTTATTTACAATTTTAGTTTCAATGGTTTTTGTCAAATGATTTTAAAGTCTGGGTGTCCACGGCAAATATACCGTTTTATTTCTTTGTCATAGCTTACTAGAAATTCGTTAAGGACTATTCTTGAATCCATGGAATTTCTTATTTCTACATTTGAGCTGTATAAAGGCTTAAACTCAATGGCTTTGGACAAGCTAGAGGGAGCATCAGTGATACTTTTAAGAAAAACTATAATTTCCCTTACTTTTTTTCTCTTGTAAATTGAGTGAACAATAATTTTTATTTGTGTGTTTGGAATTGGGTAACCATATTTGTCTGATGTGTCTAGTACATGGATAAAGGTATAATTTTTGTCATAAAAACAGTAGTGAATTTTTGGAGATTGGCAAATATATGCAATATTTTCGTTGGAAGGAAAAATTATTTGTCGAGCAGATTTTTTAGCAAATTTTTCATCGAAGTTAGTTTTCAATATTTCAAATGGCACCAAAAAATTACGTCTTGATATCACTTCAAACTCTTGAAGTCCTTGCTGGATATTTTTTACTCCAGTAAGATTTATTTTTAGATGCTTGTCGTGAAGAAAAAAAGGAATTTTATAATTGTCATGAAATTGTAAAATAGACATTGAGGAATTTGGTTTAAGTTGAAGTGACTTTGGGCCTCCATAAAGCAGGTTTTTATCATTCAGTGGGTTAAAAAAAATCTCTGCACCATTTATATGGTGTAAGGGTCTATCTTGTAGAGTCAAATGTTTTAAGGCGTAATGTGAATATGATTTTAGATTCCCAAGAAGAGGGTTACTTTGGTAAAGCCAAAAAAAGAATTTTATTTGTCCTATTGAAGGATTATCTTCTGTATTTCTATGGTAATAAATT
>JAIXXU010000086.1 GCA_027490595.1 Pseudomonadota bacterium | reverse complement strand
CTTAGTTCGCTTTAAATCCACTCTTACAGGGAAAGAGGGATGGGTTTCTTTTAAAGATTATCTTTCTAGAAAAGCTGAAGGACAAAAAGAAATTTTTTATCTTACTGGTGCCTCTTTTGAAGCTGTGGAAAGAAGTCCTCACCTTGAGTCTCTGGTCTCACGTGGCATTGAGGTCTTGTTACTTTGTGATCCCATCGATGAGTGGTTTTTGATGAGCTACCCCAAGTACGCAGACCATGAGCTGAAATCTATCAACAAAGGTGATTTAAACCTTGAAGGTATCGGTAAAGAGCCGATAGAAAATAACAAAGAACCCGAGGCAAGCCCAGAAGCCCTTGTTGGGTTGCTAGATCTGTTTCGCAACCGTTTTTCAGAAGAAATAAAGGAAGTGCGCCTTTCCAAAAGATTGCGAGAAAGTCCGTGCTGTTTCGTAGCTGATGAGCATGGTCTGTCTTCCTATATGGAAAAAATGATGAAAGCGGCTGGGCAAGCAATGCCAGCATCCAAAAAAATTCTTGAGGTGAATCCAAGCCACAGTCTTATCAAGAGCCTTGCAGAACAAAAAAACAAGAATGCCAATGAGCAGGTTTTGAATGATTGGGTTGATGTATTGTATGACACAGCTCTTCTTGCAGAAGGTAGTCCCCTAAAAAATCCTGGTGATTTTAGTAAAAAACTCACTAAAATCATGGAAATGGCTGTTTCTGAAAAGCTTTAGAACTTTTTAGCCTTCGGTTGGTTGTCGTCTCCCTGTTTTTTTTCCTATCTGATGTTTCATTTAAAATTTACAATAGCCTCAAACAAATCTTGTTTTGAGGCTGTAGACTCATGAGTCCAATATCAGAAAATAACTTTTCCAAAGTTTTCGAAGATAAACTTAAAAGTAAAAATCGTACTCTGCTATTTTTATCCAACATGCGTAGAAGCCGTGAAGCTGCAGAGAGATCGCGGATTTTTGAAGGTGTTATCCAGGCACATCTGGATGCATTTCAAGTATTAAAGTTAGAAGATCCTGAAGAGGCGCTTAAGGCTTTATCGAATAAAAATGTGGATATTTTAGTCATTGACTCCTCTCTTTTTCGTGATGAAAAAGTTGCCGTAGAATTTGCAATCCAATGCAAGGCTAAGAGGCGCTGTCCCATTTTATTTGTTGTTCGTGATGTTAAAAATATCATTGCTGCTTATCGAGAAAAGCTTTTTGTATACCAAGAAATGGATAATTATATTCTTGAAAATCTTGATAAAGTAGAATTGAAAAAAAAGTTAATAAAATTATCCTTGCCTTTTCAAAGGTCAGCCAAGAGATACACTCTATCTAGTAAATTGAATGTTTTTAGACTTCTCGATCAAAAAAATTATTTGTGCAGCATTAGCAATATTAGTTTTTCTGGGTTTGCGGCAACAACTGTTGGCAAATTCGATTTTGATTTAAAAGAACAAATGAGAGCAAAAATTCCTCTGATGGATTTTAATATATTTCATAAAAAATATGGAGATTTTCTTCCTCTGACATGTCAAGTGCGCAGGCTTTCTATTATGGGAGATGAAATAGGATTTTCTTGGGAGCATATGACTCCATCTAAAACAGAAGTATTGTTTCATATTCTCAATAATCTTGATCAGCAAGAAAGAGCAAATTCCTCAAAAGAAAAAATTTTACAGCATCTTCCATTTTTGTGAAGTTATTGTTTTATAAATTTTTCAACCATTTGATAAACTTATCCTCGTTATAATTTTGCATAAATTAGGGTTTTAACATGTTTTCAGGCCTTAATACTTCTTCTAATTTTTCTCTTGTTAAGTAGTTATACTTTAGCACTAAATCAAAAACGCTTTCTCCAGTAGCAAGAGCTTCTTTTGCTATATTTGTAGATTTTTCATAGCCAATCAGAGGGTTTAATGCAGTGACAAGTCCAATGCTATTTTCAACAGATTTTCGGCAAGCAGCTTTATTAGCCACAATATCTTTGATGCACAGTGATGCCAAGGTTTTCATTGCTCGTGTGAGCATTGTGGTGGTTTGAAATAAGTTGAAAGCAATAACTGGTTCAAAGGCATTCAATTGGAGCTGTCCGCCTTCTGAAGCCATTGTTATGGTCAAGTCATTTCCAATCGTCTGGAAGGCTACTTGGTTGACAACCTCTGGTATGACAGGATTCACTTTGCCTGGCATAATGCTTGATCCAGGCTGCATCGCAGGAAGAGTGATGTCGCCAAACCCGCACCGAGGTCCACTTGAGAGTAAGCGTAAATCGTTGCTAATTTTGCTTAATTTTGTAGCTAATCGTTTTAATATTCCTGAAAATAAAACAAAAGCTCCCGTATCCCAAGTGGCTTCAATAAAATTAGCCGATGCAATCACGGGGAATTGTGTAATGTGGCGTAAATGTTCAATGGCAATTTTTGAGTAGTCTGGATGTGCGTTAATTCCTGTGCCTATTGCAGTACCACCTAAGCTTAGTTCTAGGAATAATTTTTCTCCTTCTTGAATACGATGGAAGTCTTCATTAAGCGTAACCGAGAAGGCTTCAAATTCTTGCCCCAAAGTCATGGGAACGGCATCCTGAAGCTGCGTTCTTCCCATTTTTATGACATCAGAAAATTCTTGAGCCTTTAATTTTAACGTGTCACAGAGTTCCTGAAGTGCATCTAATAGTTGGGGTAAAGACTGCAATGTCGCTAATCTTATAGCTGTAGGGTAGGCGTCATTTGTTGATTGGCCTAAGTTAACATGATTATTTGGGTGAATATAATCATAATCTCCTTTTTGTTTTCCAGCGAGTTCCAAAGCGCGGTTAGCGATCACTTCGTTTGCATTCATATTTGTTGACGTACCTGCACCACCTTGAATCATGTCTACAAGAAATTGGTCGTGCCAGTGTCCAGCGATGATTTCATCGCATGCCATACATATAAATTGAGAAATATTTTTATCTAAGATGTTGAGCTCAGCATTTGCAAGTGCGGCTGCTTTTTTTACTTGAGCGAGTGCTTTAATAAATATGGGAAAGTGATGAAGAGGAACATCTGTTATTCTGAAATTTTCTATGGCGCGCTGTGTTTGAATTCCATAATAGGCATCATCGGGTATTTCTCTTTCTCCCAGTAAATCATGTTCAAGGCGTTTTTTTCCTGAGGAAAAACTAGCATACGGTACGCCTGAGAATTGTTGGGCTCCCCGTGAGAGTCTCTGAAAAATATACGAAGAAATATTCATTTGAATTTTACAAGAGAGCTTTTGATCGTTTGCCATTAGTTTGTAGAAATTAGGTCGGCTGAGAATGATCATTCTTACCTTAGAAAGTGTAACAGCTTCTGTTTTATGGAAATCACAATCTTGTAACAGTGCAGTTTCACTGAGAAGTTGACCTGCGGAATAAATAGTTGAGGGCTCTTCGAAATGTTGTCTATGATTGCTTTTAACTTCTATCTTTCCTTCCAAGATAAGTCTTAAAGAGTCTCTAATATCTCCGCAGGAAAACAGGACACTGTCGGCTTCCATATTTGTTTGTTCAAGGTATGGCAATAATGTTTGAATTTCAGTGGTATTGAGATTTGAAAAAATAGGAAAATTAAGTATTTCTTGCACTTCCATGGTGAAAATCTCCTGACAGATAATAGAAAATACATTGAGTTTAATTCATACCGAATGTTACACTGAACTCTTCATATTTCGAAGGGGGATGCATTTTTTGTCAAAGAGCAACATTGAGCTTAATTATTTTGAGTGGATACTTGAGTCAAAAAATAAAAATTTATGGATCTTATGTCTCGTTTCCCTCTCGATTCATGCTGCTTTCTTTTTCCTTTTAGCTCAAATGAAGCCTAAAAAAGAATTTACCTCTAATGAGGAAGGTTCTGGCGTGCGGGTTAATTTAGTCCCTTCACATAAATTTACACAAGCAATGCCCCCGACAAATATATTTCCAAAACAGTCAGCACCAGCGGCTCAAAATCGTGTGCTTACAGCGCCTAATCATCAGTCCCAATTTACAGTTCCTTCAAGAAAACTTTCCACTGCCAGGGAGTTTAGAATTGAGTCTAATTCAAATCCTTCAAAGCAAAGGTCTATAAAGGACTTTCTCCCCTCTGCTGATGATGATTTTTTACAGAAACTACGCTCACCCTCACAGCAACAGGAAGTTTTGAATGGGGATGGTGGGGATATCCCCATTCAAGCTCCTCAAAGGACACCACACAATGGTCCGAACGTGATGCAGCGTTTTGTTCAAAAAGACATGGGTTTATTTCAATTTTCAAAAGAATTTAGAGACAAGTTTGCTTTTATTTGGAATAAAAAAGAACGCTTTGTTTCTCCATCATCGGTTTTACGACCAGGGGATGTTGTTTATTACAAAGTTTTTGTAAATCCTGATGGAAGCCTTGATCATTTTGAAAATTTGAATAGACATCTTAATTCTCAAAAAGTTGATCCTGATATTGATAAAATGTTTGCAGATGTTATTCACCAAGTTTTTCCTATGGTTGTTCCTTCTCGTTATGTTAATGCAAATGTTGTGTTTTCTGAGGTTGTAGCTATACAGGTAATTGATAGATCTTCACCAATTATCTTTTCCTTTTGAGAGGTCTTCCATGTCATTAAGTTTAAAGCGTTCTGCAGAAATCATGGAACGTTCAAATGTTTGCTTTCCTGGCGGCGTAAATTCACCTGTTCGTTCTTTCAGCTCCGTGGGTGGAATGCCAATTGTGTTTTCTCACGGTTTGGGAAAACACCTCACAGATGTTGATGGAAATACTTACATTGATTTTTGTGGCTCGTGGGGTCCTCATATTCTAGGATATTCACACCCTAAAATTATTGATGCCATTGAAAAACAATGTCGAAAATCTACATCCTTTGGTGCGCCATCGGAAGGTGAAGTTTTGCTTGCTGAAAAAATTAAAGAATTCGTTCCAAAGCTTGAGATGATGCGTTTTGTCAACAGCGGAACAGAGGCTACAATGAGCGCCATAAGAGCGGCGCGAGCAGCCACAGGAAGAAATAAGTTTCTAAAGTTTGAAGGATGTTATCATGGTCACTCTGATTGTTTGCTCGTAAAAGCAGGCAGCGGCTTGGCCACGTTAGGAAATCCAAGTTCTGCTGGTGTTCCCTTTGGAACTACTCAAGATACCCTTACGGCAATTTATAACAACAAACAAAGCGTTCAAGAGGCTTTTGATAATTATGGCTCAGAAATTGCTGCAATTATTGTTGAACCAGTAGCAGCGAATATGGGATTGATTTTACCAGAGGACGGCTTTTTACAATTTCTTCGTGACATTACTAACAAACATGGCTCTATTCTTATTTTTGATGAAGTGATGACCGGATTTCGAATCGCTAAAGGTGGATGTGCAGAAAAATTTGGAGTCACACCAGACCTTTGGACATTTGGAAAAATCATTGGGGGAGGGCTTCCCGCAGCGGCTTATGGGGGCAAACGTGAAATTATGTCTCATATTGCACCGCTGGGTCGTGCCT
>JAIXXU010000208.1 GCA_027490595.1 Pseudomonadota bacterium | reverse complement strand
TATAGATCGCTCTTTAAATATTCAAAAAATATAGATTAACTTTTCAACCTAAACAATTTCATAAAATCTACAAAGCATAATTTAGGTTATCAAACTCAAACAAGTTCTTTATAAATATGTCCCTGTGTTTCCCAACATCTTTTTTCTATATAGTTTAAAATTTCATTTTCTCGAAAATCTTCAGGTGTGAGAAGAAATTCAGGAACTAATTCAAAGGTGATTTTTATAGAACAAAATGGTATTGGAATAAGCATTCGGTCCCAGGAATTTATACGAAAAGGTTTCCAAGAAAAAAATAAAAAATCTCTTTGAATTGCTTCAGTGTATATTAAATAAATTTTCCCCTTGTTAGCTCGCGCACAACCAATTAATCCACGCTTTGGAATGAGGGGAGGGCCTTTAGGGCCATCAAAAGCTATGCCTAAATTTTTTCCTGATTTGCCATTTATAACGAGTTCCCGCATGGCCTTTTGAGCGCCTCGCCTCGATGAGCCTCTAATCATTTCAAAGCCAAATTTTTTTAACAATTTTGAAATAAGTTCGCCGTCATCGCTAAGGCTTGCCAGTAAAACAACTGGAGGAATTTTTGATTTAGCCGCAACTATGCCGGCAAATAAAGCAAGAAGAGCATGGTGTGGAGTGCAAAATACTGCGTTATTTCCTTTCGCCCAGTTATCTTCAATTTGTTCAACTCCAACAACATTAGTTTTGATTGTTTTTGTAATGAACAAAAAAATCCAATAAAGTAGATAGAATAAAATGTTTCTAAAAAAGACTCTTACCATAGTTTATAACTTTTAAGTCCTAAAGCTTGTCTGGCTTTTTGAGTGACTTCATTTGCATAATTCAAGCATTTTTCGTAGCCATTTTTAAGTAATTTTTGTACTTCTTGAGGATTGTTCAGATAGTGCTCGTATAGTTCTCTTTTTTGTCCAAAAACCCTTTGATGCTCTTGAAGAAAATCTTGTTTGGCATGTCCGTAGCCATAACCCATCCCTTTGATCAACTGTTCTTTCATATGTTCTTTTGCTTCCAGCGAAGCGAAGGAACAAAAAAGTTGATATATCAGGCACTCCTCAGGGTTTTTAGATTCATTAAGACCTTTGGAGTCTGTCTTGATGTTCTTCACTGCTTTTTCTGTTTCTTTTTGTGGTCCAAACAAGGAAATTGTATTTTGGTAACTTTTGCTCATTTTGCGGCCGTCTATGCCCAAGAGAATTGGATTATCTTGAAACAAAGGCTTAGGTTCTAAAAAAGTTTGGGAATTTGTCGCCTGGTTAAAGTGTCTTACCATGTCTGAAGCGTACTCGAGGTGTTGAGCTTGATCTTTCCCAACTGGGACAAGATGAGCGGCAAAGGTAACAATATCTGAGGCCATGAGTGTGGGGTAAAAAAGCAAGCCTGCTGTGGCTTCTTTGCCTGAAGCTAGCGCATCTTTGTAGGCGTGCGAACGCTCCAGTAAGCCGGCCGAGCATGTACATGCCAAATACCATGCATTTTCTTGAATTTGCGAGAAGTCGCTCTGTAAAATAATAGCATTATTTTCTAATTCAAAACCAAGCGCTAGGTAAGTGCAGATGACGTGATGGCTTAGTTGACCAGGTTGGAAAATTTGACCCTTGTTCGTGAGGCCATGCCAATCAGGACAAAGGAATATAACCTCATTTTCAGGGTTTTGAGACAATTCAATCGTGGGCTTGATGGCACCACTGAAGTTTCCTAAATGGATTTCTCCTGTAGGTTTAATTCCTGTTAAGACGCGTAATTTATTTGTTTTTTTTGACATAATTTTCATTCTTTGATTTTTAGAATACGGTAGCTAAGTTTTAAAACTCAACGAAGGTGAACATATCAAAGCTACCCCAGAAAAAATACTGGAAACCCTTCTTAACATTGTTATTTTTACTTGGACTCCATTCAGATAGAATACCATTAATAGTTCGTAAGCTATTAAATCCTGTGTTTTCAAATTATTGCCGTGTTGCATGGAACTTTGACACAGCTGTCTATTGTTTTGAAAATGCAGAGTATGAAATAATTGGGAATAAATCAAAACGGAGTTTGGGATATGACATTAACAAAAGATAGGATCATTGAAATCATCAGGTCTGAAGGCCATGTGTCCAGTCAGGAAGCCAAAGAACTTGTTGAAACCATCATAGAGTCCATCAAAGGTCGCTTAGAAAATGGGGAAGAGGTGAAAATCTCAGGCTTTGGCAAGTGGACTGTGCGCGAGAAAAAAAGCAGACCTGGTCGTAATCCTCACACAGGTGAAAAAATTGAAATCACGGCTCGGAAAGTCGTAACTTTCCATCCTTCTGAAAAGTTACGTGAGCTGGTAAACAATGCTCAATTGACCGATTCCCAACTTGTCATTGTAGGTGAAAATGACGACGATGATGAGGATGTTCCGGCATAATAGTTAGCCTCTAATTCTGTTTTTGCAGGTCAAATAGCCTACGGTCAAAAACCTGTTCAACCCAATCAAGCGTGCCTCCTTAAAGTCATTAACTTAGCCATATTTCCGATTAAATTGAAGTTCAAGGCGTTGTTGCCAAGAGCAGTATTTGTGCCTAGTATTCGACTATAAAATTCTACTGTTTGAGGAGTTTCCTGATGGCTGAGAAAAAGACAGTTACCCGTACCTTACCTCTTTTACCCTTGAGGGAACTTCTCGTTTTTCCCCACACTGTCGTTCCATTGTTTGTTGGCCGCGAAAAAAGTATCAAAGCTCTTGATGAAGCAATGTCACGTAACCGTGAAATATTCCTTGCTGCTCAACGCAAACCTAAATCTAATGATCCTCAACCCGAAGAAATTTATGAATTTGGTACCGTAGCTCAAATTTTACAACTCCTTCGCCTTCCTGATGGCACTGTTAAAATTCTTGTAGAAGGCAAACGGAGAGCAAAAGTT
>JAIXXU010000132.1 GCA_027490595.1 Pseudomonadota bacterium | reverse complement strand
ATTGTTTTTTTTTGTTTTTTGAAATTTTTTTTAACTCTTTTTTTAAGAGTTTTAAATTTTTAATGTCATCTTTTACTTTTAAAATTCTTAACTTGATGTCTTCGTTTTTAGAGGTTTTGTATAAAGCATGGTTTATAACTCTTCTTTGTTTGATATATAAACGATTTTTTATTGAAGAATAAATTAAAAACGTCCATAATCCAATAATTATAAAAAGTGTATCACATATATACTGATAATATTTAGCACTTGTTTCAAATGTTGAGATTTTTTCCTTTAATTCATCAAAAGAAAATTCATCTATTTTCCATTTTTGAAAAGCCTCATGAATTTTTGATAATTTTTCTGTTTTTTTTAATGTTATTTGCTCCACGATTTCTTGAATTTTATTCTTTGTTTCTTCTAATTTAGTTTCAATGCAAATATTTTTAACTTTGCTTTTTTTGTTCGAGTTCTCTAGAAACAGGTTAATTCCTAGGTAAAACTTTTCAACTTTTATTGGGAGTATACTTGTAAAAATTTCATTTTCAAATACTGGGATGTTAATGATTTGAATTGATTTAATTTTTATTGTAATATCTTCCGTAATAATTAGTGAGTAACCACAATTAGCTAGAGTATTACTCAAATAGCTGGTAAAAGCCT
This sequence comes from Pseudomonadota bacterium, assembly GCA_027490595.1. Taxonomy (GTDB): domain Bacteria; phylum Bdellovibrionota_B; class Oligoflexia; order Silvanigrellales; family Silvanigrellaceae; genus Silvanigrella. The sequence continues at coordinate 6,348 of JAIXXU010000132.1, read as the reverse complement.
CGTCAAGTATAGCAAAACCAGTATATTTTTGGTTTGAATTCAAAATTACTCCACTTACTTTTTTCGCTGAAACTCCTTTTATCAAAGGATTTAATAATAAAAATAAGCCAATGCCGCTTAAAATAAGCTTTTTCAACGATAGACAAGGTGATATTTTTGGAAAATAGCTTTGTGAGTCAGTTGATTTTGAAACGAGTGATTTCTTTGTAATATGTAAATTTTTAGGTGAATATTTTACCTTAGTTAGCATAAATCTCCTTGAAAAAACTGAACATTACAGGATACCATTACCTGATGTTTTTTAGAAATTCAATAGTTTATTCTTCTGATAATAATCTTTAAAAAAAATTATTAAGATTTTTCGATGAAGTGGAGAGTGATTTTTAGTTCAAAAAAAGAGATCAAAACTCTTTACACAAAAAAGTATGACTTGAGTGCAGATATCTAATCTATTCAATAAATTCTGGTGTTACTTGTTCTGAAAGGTTTGGTTTTCTAGGTGGTCTTCTACGGAAGTAAAGTCTTCAGGTTGCTCGTATAAAATTTTGATATCCACGCGCCGATTCATTGCTCTGCCATCCGCAGTTTCATTGTTTGCCACAGGCCGAGTATCTGCAAACCCTGCTGCGTAAATATTTTCTTTTGGGATTTCTCCCGTGTCCAGGAGATACTTGGTAACTTCAACTGCTCTCAAAGAACTCAATTCCCAGTTTGTCATTCCTTTTTTTTTTTTTTTTATATTGTCAGTGTGTCCTTCCACGCGCATTTTTTGTTTGAAGTCATGCAGAGAATCAGCAATGACATCTATGATTTTTTTTGCATCTGGTTTTAGTTTTGCTTAAAAAAAAAAAAAAAAATTGCGAGCTGCCATAGTGATTCGAATGCCATCGGCTTCTTTCACGACGTGAATTGTTTGATCTTGTAAAGGTTTACCAGTGATTTGTAGTGTATTTTGTGTTGGAAAACGTTCAGCTAACCTTTGTTCTAATTTTTTTGCTTGAGCAGAAATTATTCTTGATCGTTCAAGAGTAATGCTATTACTTGTTTGTTTTCTAGTTGTATTGCCTTTGATGTATTTGAAAATACTCTCTCTGACTTCAGGGCCTTTCGGCATCTCGCCACGTTGAACATGATTTCCAACCACACCGATGGCCCCTTGGAAAGATTCACTAACTTGCTTTAACTTAGATGTATTCACTGTAGCAATAGCATAAAGAACAACAAAAAGAGCAAAAAGAAGAGTCATCATATCTGCAAAAGCAACAAGCCAACGCTCGTGGTTTTCGGGTTGTGCTTCTCTTACTTTTCTTGCCACAGTGAATCTCTTTCAGGAATAAAGCGTAAAACGCATTTGCGAAAAAAATTTAGTGGAGGTGCATATTTTGAAGACGTTCAGCAAGAAGCTTGGGTGATGTTCCCTGAGCAATCCCAAGAATACCAAGGGCAATCATTTCGCGGAAACTTTTTTTTTGGTTGCACATCCGTTTGATTTTTTTGCCAACTGGCAAAGCCCATAAATTGGCAAGACCTATGCCATAAAGTGTAGCGATAAATGCAGTTTTAATTCCAGGCCCAATAGCTGCTGGATTGTCAAGGTTTAACATCACAACCATCAAGCCAAGAACGGCTCCCATAATTCCGACAGTGGGGGCAAATGCTCCCATATCTTCCCAGAACTTTGCAGCAACCTCTTCTTCTTCGTACATGATATTGATTTGTTCATAGAGAGTATTTTCAATCACACTTGGATCAACATTCATAGATACCATTTCAATGCCTTGGCGCATAAATTTGTCTTCAATCGTTTCTATTTGTTTTTCAAGGGCTAATACTCCCTCCTTGCGCGCGACCGTTGCCAAATGCTCTATAAGATGAATAGTGCCTTGCAAATCGGTTTGAGGACCTTGAAGGAACATTTTCAAAGAAGAAAATGATAGTTTGATATCTTTGAGAGGGTAACCTGTAGTGACTGCTGCAATTGAGCCAATTCCTACGATACAAAGTGCTGAGCCACCCCATAGCATCGGGATGCTCAATCCTTTCAAAAGCGCAGTTCCTAGAACAGCTATAATCCCTAGCAAGGGTCCTGCAATACTAGAAATTTCCATAATTTAGGGTCCTAAAAAGTCTAATGAATTGGTTTGGTATTACTTTAACAAAGACTTTGGACTGAGAGTGATTACTTTTCACCCATGTAGAAAATTTGGAGACATCTCTGAACAAATTTTAGTTGTCTTTCTAGAAAAATTTGGAGGGCCCTGCTCTAAGTAATACCTGACAATTTTAAAAGTTCTTCCCAAGAATCTGAAATATGACTATCAATTTCCAGAAATTTATTTACTTTTTTTTGACCGCAGGACTGGCAAATATAGTGAATCATAAACCCTTTTTTCCCATGTTTCGCATAAGCCATTGGTTTTAAAATTCCTTCACAACGGGCTAAGCGATCCCCTGGGTTGTTGTCGACATGCTTGCTGTAAAGACAATAAGGGCAGTGGTCTCTGCAAGTTTTTTGCGCCGCAGGCACATCTTTTTTACAGTGATGGCAAGCAAAGCTCTCATTCATTTTTTTGAAGATGGGTGGTTGAATCATGAAGGCAAATTACTTTTTAGAGGGTTCTAGAATTTGAATGTGAACGTCAGTGAGTTGCTTGTCAGACACAAGGTTCGGTGCACCCATGAGTAGGTCCATAGCTTTTTGATTTAAAGGAAATGCAATCACTTCTCTAATATTGGGTTCATCAAGAAGTAACATGATCATTCGATCAATGCCTGGCGCAATTCCACCATGAGGAGGGGCACCAAAGCTGAAAGCTTTCCACAAAGCTCCAAATCTATTTTCTACATCTTTTTCAGAGTAACCAGCGATTTCAAACGCTCTCTTCATGACATCTCTTCTATGATTACGAATTGCACCTGAGGAAATTTCCACGCCATTACAAACAAGGTCATATTGATAAGCAAGAATTTCAAGAGGTTGTTTAGTATTCAATGCGTCAAGTCCACCTTGAGGCATGGAAAAAGGATTGTGAGAAAAATCTATCTTTTGTTCATCTTCATTGAATTCAAACATAGGAAAGTCTACGATCCAGGCAAAGGCCCATCCAGGATACTTTGGAAGGTTTAACTTTTGACTTAAATATTGTCGTACTTTTCCACCAGATGTCAGAGTTTTTAATTTATCTATTCCAACTATGAACACTAATGACGTACCATTTTTTAATTTAAAATGTGAAATAAGATCTTGTTTTTCTTTGTCAGACAATACTTTAACAAGGGAACCTTTCCACTCTCCATCTTGATAGGAAAGCCATGGAAGACCGCCCAGACCAACTTCTTTGGCATAAGAGTTTGCATCATCAAAGAATTTTCTAGAAAGTTTACTGGAATCTTCTATAGTAATAGCTCTAAGGACTCCTTTTTTGATAATTATATCTCTAAAAAGTTCAAAATTTGTGTCTACAAAAATATGCTTGCAATCTATCATGGAAAGATCATAACGCAGATCAGGCTTGTCAGAACCATAATTTTCCATTGCAGTATTCCAGGAAATACAAGGGAATTTACGATTTTCTCTGTGAAAATTTGAAGAATAATTTTCGAGTGAAGCAATTTTCTTTGTACTAAATTCTTTGTGTTCAAAGAGTCCAATCATTAAGTTTTCTACCATCTCAAAAACATCTTCTTGTGTGGCAAAGCTCATTTCTACATCAAGTTGGTAAAATTCCCCTGGTGCCCGATCTGCTCGAGGATCTTCATCTCTAAAACAAGGTGCAATTTGAAAGTATTTATCAAAACCAGAACACATAAATAGTTGCTTAAATTGTTGTGGTGCTTGAGGAAGAGCATAAAATTTTCCGGGATGAAGACGACTTGGAACCAAGAAATCTCGAGCTCCTTCTGGGGAGCTGCTCGTTAAAATGGGTGTTGTGAATTCAAAAAAACCAAGATCAAACATTTTGTCGCGAATGTATTTAATGACCTTGCTTCGAAACAAAATATTTCTATGCATTTTTTCTGTTCGTAAATCTAGAAATCTAAAGGTGAGGCGAGTGTCTTCACCCTCTTGTTTAGGATTATGTGCAACTGGAAATGGTAGGATTTCTGCAGCAGACTCAATTTTATACGTTTCTGCAATGATTTCAATTTCGCCTGTTTCTATTTTTGCGTTGATGGCGCCTTCTCTAGCTGCAACTTTTCCTTGAATTTGAACCACTGATTCCATACGAGTTGTAGCGACTTCTTCAAGGCTGTGAACATGTGGATGAAAAACAATTTGAGTGATGCCATAGTGATCTCGCAAATCAAGAAAAATAACACCACCAAGGTTGCGAACATTATGAACCCATCCCATCAAAGTCACAGTCTGGCCTAAATATTCTTTGTTTAATTGTCCACATGTATGGGAGCGATGCATAATCATTCTATCCTTATTTATTTTTGTGTTTCCATATTTTTTCAACAAAGTTTTGCTCTTGTTTGCTTAGTTTTTGCCAAACTCCAAGAATGAGATCTGGTCTATGAATAGCGGTTATTTTCAACTGTTCAGAGCGCTTGTATTGAGTCATGAGGGTGTGATTTCCCTCAAGAAGTATCTGTGGAATAGGTAAGTCATCATATAAATTTGGTTTGGTATAAGAAGGTGCTTCGAGAAGACCATCTTCAAAACTATCGTGAATTGCGCTTTTTTCATTTCCTAATACTCCAGGAACAAACCTACTCGTGGCATCAATAATACAAAGCGCAGGAAGCTCACCACCTGATAAAATAAAATCGCCAATACTTATGTTTAAATTCACATGTTTTTCTATAAAACGTTGATCAAAACCAGCATAACGTCCGCACATAAGAATGAGGTGTTTTTTTTCAGAGAGATTCTTTGCCATCGAGCTATCAAATACTTTTCCATGGGGGCTGGTCATTACCACGATAGAGTCTGCCTGTAAGACAGAATTCAGAGCTGCGAAAGCAACATCTGCGCGTAAAACCATGCCATCTCCACCGCCAGCTGGTTTGTCATCTACTTGTTTATGCGGTCCTGTACCAAATTGTCTGAGGTCAACGGTGTCTAACTGAATAAGATTTCGTTTTAAAGCTCTAGAAATTACTCCCTCAGACCTTAAAGGCTCAAACATTTCAGGAAACAACGTAACGGTTGTAAACCTCATACTTTGCCCGTGAGAAAGATTTCAACCCATTCGATAGTAAGTATTTTGTTGATATGATCGGTTTCTAGAATAAACTTTTCCATGAAAGGGTAATAAGCATGTTTTTGCTTTCCTTTGGTATTATCAACAAATTCAGAGGTAAGTTCTATTTCTAAATTTTCTTGAGCACCAAAGGAAACAACTGCAGAAATGTGACCAATAATTCCATGTTCTTTTGTTTTTACTTTAAATTGCAAAAGATCGTGAACGAGCATTTCATCATCCTTCGTTTTTAAATAGTTCTTATGAACATAGATTTTTTTTAAATAAAGATTCTCGCATTCTTCACGGCTGAATTCATCTAGATGGATAACCAGTGCTTTGCCGCTGATATAGTGAGATGTGACTTTTTTTTCTACATAGGAATCTTTTGTTTCAATTAAAATTTCAGGATAAAGAGGCCAGCTGGAGCGATTATCAGACGTTTTAAGAAAGAATCCACCTTTGAGACCATGGGGTCTTCCAATCTGAGCAAAGGGAATAAATCCGAGTTCTTCAAGTGCAACTTCAGATATTTGATTTTTAAAAAAGGCTTTCATAGGACAACCCGTTAGAAAAAAGGGGTAAAATGAGATTATGTTTTTAGCGACCTTTATCCTTCGATAAAGGCCCGAAGTTTTTTAGAGCGGCTTGGATGACGCAGCTTGCGAAGAGCTTTGGCTTCAATTTGACGAATACGTTCCCGTGTCACATCAAAACTTTGGCCGACCTCTTCAAGTGTGTGATCAGTTTTTTCTCCAATTCCAAATCTCATACGCAGTACCTTTTCTTCGCGTGAGGTAAGTGTGGCAAGTACTTTTTTGGTTTGATCGGATAGACTTTGATTGGCGACAATATCTATAGGGGCTCCATGAGTTTTATCTTCGAGAAAGTCACCGTAGTGATTATCTTCTTCCTCACCAATGGGAGCTTCCAAAGAAATAGGTTCCCGTGCAATTTTCATGACTTTACGAACTTTTTCAATGCTCATATCCATACGTTGAGCAATTTCTTCTGGTGTGGGCTCACGACCCATTTCTTGCACAAGTTGTCTGCTTGTACGAACCATTTTATTGATCGTTTCAATCATGTGAACAGGAATACGTATCGTGCGTGCTTGATCGGCGATGGCACGGGTTATTGCCTGACGGATCCACCAAGT
>JAIXXU010000291.1 GCA_027490595.1 Pseudomonadota bacterium | reverse complement strand
TGCTTGAAATTTTGAAAACAATTATCAATAGGTCTCAAAAAAACACCATAGCACTGTCGAACGTAGATGGTTGTAAGTACATTGGTATTATCAAGCAAAATGAATCAGTGGATATAGAAGAGTTTAAGCAAAGTATTTTAAAGAATATAAGCCACCAAGATGGTATTATTTTATTATCTAATTTGAATTGTTCTTCTCCAGACTTTCTCCGCAAATTAAATAATTATGAAAAAAAATCTCACACTATTTTTGTGTTCTTCGAACAAGAGGACTTGCATATTGCTAAATTTTTACTTGAAAAAGCAAGTAAGATTTATTTAGTTTCTTATGCGCAAGATATTGAGCAAAACAGTTATTTTATAAATAATTTTTTAGAAAAAACTAGAGCTCTAAATTCATTGACTGTGAGCTTAGTTTTGATTCATCATCGCTGTTCTCAAATGATCCATGGAACGCAAAAATGGTTGAGTTTTTATCCCTTTTTGCAGTGGCATCATATGCGTCTTCACAATGAACAAGATGCCTGTCGTCTTATTCGTTTTTTCTGCGACAATCCCATTGGTTTGGTTTTGGGTGGTGGTGGTACCCGAGGATGGGCGCATGTAGGCGTGCTAAAAGCATTTCAAGAACAAGGGATCCCCTTTGATGTCATTGGGGGCACCAGCATAGGAGCGTTGATAGGTGCTTCTGCCAATATCTGTGATTCTAATTTCGAACAAGTTCATGCTATCGTTCAACGATTCAGTCGCGATGTTTCTCCTCCTTTTTCATGGTCTGATTATACATATCCAAGGATTTCTATTCTCAACGGAAAGCGCGTGACAAGAGCTCTAGAGGACTTGTTTGGTGTTTATCATATTGAAAATTTATGGCGTCCTTACTTCGGTATTTCTAGCAATGTGACGAGCATGAAAGAGGTAGTGCATACAAAAGGTTCTTTGTTTGAAAGTGTTCGGGCTAGCGTAGCACTGCCAGGCTTGCTGCCTCCTATGACAATTGATTATTGTCTTCATTACGATGGCGGCTTGTGTAACAATTTACCTGTGGATCGAATGAAAGGTTTTATAGGAAATAGTGGCAAAATTATCTCAGTAAGTTTGCTGGTGCAAGAAGAGTCCAAGAAATACTATATTCCTCCAGTTTTCTCCTATTCAGACTATGTTTTGAAATCCTTAACATCAAAAGAGAGCCTTTATAGAATTCCTTCTTACTTTGAAACTATTTACAATAGTATGACTGTGGGTTCTGTGGACAAAGAAATTGAATGCAAAAGAAAAAGTGATATCTTGATAAATCCTGATCTGTCAGCTTACGGTATTACGAGCAACCCAACAGGTCATGAGGATAAAATGATAGCGATTGGATACAAAGCGGCACAGGAAGCTCTTCAGGGTTGGTCCTTTTCTCCAATAAAAGGTTTGTACCTTAAAAAATAAAAGAAAATTTTCATGAATATAAATGTTTTGAATGATAGCGATATTGAAAAATGCGTTAATATTTTTACACCTGTTTATAATAAACTAAAGAATTATCATGATCATCATGTAATTTTTGAAAAGACGTTTTCTTTAGATGAAAATTATATTTTCGTGACAAACCACAGTCTGGCTACCTATGATATTTTACTTTTGATGGGTTTTTTTTATTGGCAACACGACTACTGGATGCGGCCTGTTATTGATAAGACTTTTACAAAATCATTGTTTTTTCGAAAATTTGTCGCGCTGTCTACTGCGGTTCCAAAACCTGGTTATGACGCTGTTAAGCAGGTTATTTTAAATGGAGAATCTGTTCTTATTGCACCGGGCGGTATGAAAGAAGCGTTGAGGCCTTATGAAGACAAATATAGGGTTAACTGGGATGATCGTCTGGGGTTTGCTCGTCTTTCCATGGAAACGCAACGGCCTATTGTACTAGCAGCTTGTGCAAACTCTGATGATATATATCACGTAAAAAAAAGCAAAATAACGGAAATATGTTACGAAAAATTCAGATTACCGGTGCCTTTGGCTCATGGTATGAATAAGTTTTTTCCTGTCATTCCGAATCGAGTAAAACTTACGCACATGATTGATGGACCATTTTATCCTCCCGCTTGTTCATTTTCTAAAAAAAACAATGAAGAACGGTTGAAGGATTTTCATAAAAACTTGTGCCAAAAAATGAATAATTTATTGCATTGTTCTTTAGAAGCGCGAGAGTCTTAGTGTCCTCAATGAGAACTTTTAAAATTGATAACTACAAAATGTCTATAACAATTATCTGTAATTTAATAAAATTACCTTGACTATTTTTATATGTAAAAATAAAGATACAATAATTGAATTTTTAGAAGGTGAAATAAGTCTAACTTCCGAACGTATATTAGCAATACATTGCTTACTTCTTTATCGTCGCAAACATTCCTGGAAGATAAAACTGGTTCAAATTAATCTGTGGTTCATGATTGTTTAAAATATTCTAACCGAGTTGTTTTATCTGATAGTTTGAAGACTGATAAAAATATTTTATAAATTTTACAATATTTTTCCTTTTATTGAAAGTTCTTCTAAAAAATATATTTAAATCGTTAGAGCATAATTTTAAGTATTCATATTTTTTATGGAGATTGATATAAAATTTTAAATAAGATAGCTTTATTATTTCAAGATAATGGTCAAGAAAATGTTGTTCTAAAGCGCTCCTGATTTCGTCAGTAAGCTCCGTTATAAATTGAAATCTCCGATTTTTTGAAATAATATTTAATTCTTAATTAAAAATATTTAAATTTATTTTTTATTAGAGATTTTTATTTAAATTTATTATGAAATAATTGAGTAAATTTTTTGCTGGTTTTTTAGGTATCTTAAAGATTATATTCTATAAATTTGATATTTGTAACCAAAATTTCTAACTTTAGTTCACTTTTGTTTATGCTTAATTACTCAAAGCTGATATTCGATAGTTACTCTATATTACCTTCATCCGTAGTAAAAAAATTACAAAAACTATTTAATACAGCATAATTTTATTAAAAAAGCCAAAAAAATAAGGCGGACTTATTGGGCAAAATTTCAGAAGTTAGAGATTAATGAATTTTTTTTGCTACAAGGCTCTTCAATCTTGAAAATACAACTTCTCTAACATTACATGTGTCATGTGATGCGGTAGCATCGAATAAAAGTGAGATGTTTTTCTTTTATTTTAAAACTTAGTCATGTTTTTTATAAGACATCTTATTTATTTTAATTTTCTTTTTTTGACTTCAAGAGACATCTTATTCCTTGGCGCTTCTCGCCTCGATTCATAAAAATGAACCAAATATGAATACGTGTAAAGTCGGAGAGGGGGGCAAGCGGTCAATTTTTAGATTTTTTTTATTTAGCTGATTTAAAGAGGGTGATTTTTGAAAATCTTGCTCAACCGCTGAAAACGGAAGACCTCACAATTGAAGCCTTAAGAGTGCCATTAGAAGAAATTACAGAATTTTAAGAATCATTCACCTCAAATAAAAAGTAGTATAACCTTTGTAACTCTTGGGGCGTTTTTGTTTTTCCGATCAAAAAACACCAGATTGTCCAACAAAGAGACACTATTTCGATCTTTGAAATTATATCTTGAAAAAAAAGAAGCTAGATTATAAAGAAAAGGGGTCCTAAGTCGCAACCTGTTTGTGAAGGAAATTTTATGTCTAGCCCAAATTTAACCCCTAACTTCCTAAAGCTTGCGTAATAGGTCTGGCTAATTTCTTTAACTTTTTTCAATAAAGTCATGTTGCATTAAATAATTTTTGTGATATTTTCATATTACGTATGAACGTAATATGGAGTAACCATGGAATATCCGCTTTGGGTAATGAAGCACAAACAAAAAGGAACTGAAGTTAGAAAGTTTGGCGACAAATATTACCTTTATAAAATAACATCTGTATGGGACAAAGAAAAGAAACGAGCAAAAAAAGTTACTCTAGCATTTCTTGGTAAAATAACAGAAAAAGGTCTAATAAAACCCAGAATAAAGCTAAATATATCTGATGAAAAATCAAATATTAGCACAAAAGAATTCGGAGGAACTCAATTTCTAATAGAACTTACTGGCGAAATAAGGAGCGCTTTAGAAAAACATTTTCCCGAATATTGGCGTGAAATAATAACGTTATCTTATTTAAGAATTTTATATCAATCACCACTAAAAAATATGAAATTTCTTTATGAAAATTCGTTTTTATCAAATAAATACGAAAACTTAAAATTAGGTTCTAATGATTTAACTATCTTGTTTAGAAGACTAGGGGAAAAAAGGGAAAATATTGTAAAATTTATGAAATCCTTTCTATCAGAAGATGAAAATATTTTGTTTGACGCTACACATATTTTTAACCAGTCTTCAAACTTAGGTATAAACCAACTTGGATACAATAGTTCAAATAAAGACGACTTACAAATTAATTTGCTTTACGCATTTTCAGAAACCGAACAGGCTCCTTCTTATTATCGAATTTTGCCTGGTAATGTTAAAGATGTAAGAGCTTTTAAATTAAGCCTTGAGGAAAGCGGTTTAAGAAACGCAATAATTGTTGCCGACAAAGGATTTTATTCAGAAAAAAATGTAAGTTTTCTAGATGAAGAGAAGTTTAAGTATATCCTACCACTTAGGAGGAATAATAAAAAAATTAATTATACAAAAATAAGAACAGGAAATAAAAAAGAATTCACTGGAAATTTTTTGTTTGAAAACAGAGTTATCTGGTATGTTTCAAAAATTAATAATGGAAAAAAAATTGTAACATTTCTTGATGAGCGTTTAAAGACAAAGGAAACTGAAGATTATTTTATAAGAATTGAAAACAATCATATGAACTATACTAAAGATGATTTTCATGAATCAGAACACTCTTTCGGCACTTTATCAATTCTAACTAATTTAAATAATTCAGCACTAGAATTTATCTATAAGAAATATAAAAGCAGGCTTCAAATTGAAACAATGTTTGATGCGTTAAAAAACACATTAGAATCCGATAAAACTTATATGCGGGGCGAAAGAGAACTTGAATCTTGGTTTTTTATAAACCATATTTCATTAATATGTTATTACAAAATATATAAAATTCTAATAAAAAATGAGATTCTTAAGAGACTTACTCCAAAAGATTTATTGTTGTATTTATCTCTGATAAAGAAGATAAGAATAAACAATACTTGGGTTACATCTGAAATTCCAACAAAGGTAAGCAATATTTTAAAGAAAATTGATACTCATATTACGTAAAGCTTCGGAAGTTAGGGATTAATAAGAATTGTAGAAGTGTTTATTTTTAAAAATGTAAGACCTACCGCATAAACATAGATGTATTTTTGAGAGTTGACATAACCACGTTCGAGATTTAGAAAAAGATATTTTTATTTTTTTTTAAAAAAAAAAAAAAAAAAAATAAGAAAGTAATACGCCATGAAACACAATGTGATATGATGATGCAATCCAATCCAAGAGCGACCCTCGAAATGATCCAACCCAAGCTCTTC
>JAIXXU010000073.1 GCA_027490595.1 Pseudomonadota bacterium | reverse complement strand
GCTCAATTTATAGCAACGATGATATGCTAAAGGCTTAATAAATTTTGCGCACCATCGATTATTGAACGGCTCTTTGAAGGTCAGAGATTTTATCTGTTTTCTCCCATGGGAACAACGGGCGTCCAAAATGCCCATAAGAAGCGGTCTGAACGTAAGAATAACCATTTTCCTTGGGTCTGAGTAAGTCTAGAGTTTTGATAATTCCTGAAGGAGTCATATCGAAAACTTTTTTGACAGCATTCTCGATAGTAGTGCGCGCTACTTTTTCTGTTCCAAACGTTTGAACCAAGACACTTACTGGTTGAGCAATACCAATTGCGTAAGCAATTTGAACTAGCGCTCTGTCAGCTAAGCCTGCAGCAACGATGTTTTTAGCAATATAACGCCCCATGTATGCAGCAGAACGGTCGACTTTGCTGGGATCTTTACCAGAAAAAGCACCGCCTCCATGGGCTCCGTGTCCACCATAAGTGTCCACAATAATTTTACGACCAGTTAAGCCACAATCACCTTGGGGTCCACCAATAACAAACTTACCGGTTGGGTTAATATGGTATTTTGTTTGTTCATCTAATAAATCACGAGGAATTGTTTTTTTAATCACGTGTTCAATAACAAATTTTTTAATGTCCTCTTGAGTCACATTTTCAGAATGCATTGTGCTCACAACAACTGTATCAATTCGTTTTATGGAGCCGTTATGATATTCTGCAGTAACCTGAGATTTTGCATCAGGACGCAACCACTCAACTTGTTTTTCTTTTCTAGCTTTAGAAAGATTTTGCAAAATAGAATGAGCATATTGAACTGTTGCTGGCATTAGCTCGTTAGTTTCATTGATAGCGTAGCCAAACATCATTCCCTGATCACCGGCGCCCTGTTCTTTATGAAGTCCTGCACCCTCATCTACACCTTGAGCAATATCAGGAGATTGTGCATCCAATGCAACAATAACTCCACAACTACGGTAATCAAAACCAGTGTTAGGATCGTCGTATCCAATTTCTTTGATAACTTGGCGGGTAATATCAGAATAACTCCTCATTTTTCGACCAAGTTTCATTTCGTTTTGGCGAACTGTATCATTGTTGATGCTAATTTCTCCAGCAACAACAACAAGACCTGTTTTGCAGAGAGCCTCACAAGCAACGCGCGCTCTAGGGTCAAAGATCATGAGTTCATCGAGAATACTGTCTGAAATTTGATCAGCAACCTTGTCCGGGTGCCCTTCACTCACGCTTTCTGAAGTAAAATATGTCACTTCAGGAGCATGAAGCCGAGATGATAGAAGAGACTTTGCAAACATGAAAAGAACCTTTCTAAAATAGTTGAGAAAACAATTTCCCAAACAAAAATATTAAAAGAGAGACAATCCATAAGCCGGATTCTGTAATAGCTACAATTCCTCTTGGAATACCGTTACCGGAATTCTCTTTGCGACCAACCCGAATGTGATAATGAACCGAGCAGGTTCTCCATCCCTATTTGGTCTTGCTTCAGATGGGGTTTACCAAACCTGTTGTCACCAACGAGGCTTGTGAGCTCTTACCTCACAGTTTCACCATTGCCCACGCTTTAAGGCTTAGGCTGTTTATTTTCTGTGGCACTTTCCGTCGAAGAACTACTACCTTCCCCGCCTGGCCGTTAACCAGCATCCTGCTCTTTGAAGTCCGGACTTTCCTCACTGCTGCAAAATAAATTGCAACTGGCGCTGTAGCCGAATTGTCTCCCGCCCTTCTTAACTTTAAACCCCCCTAGGTGCAAGCTGATAAACTGGCATTTCCAATAAAAAGTCATTATATGAAAGAACAAGCTTTTAGATAAAGCGGAAAGGTTAGGTTTTAACGTGAATCGCGCAAAAAATTTTCAAGATTTCCTTATCCAACTGTGCCAATATTGGGTTGACCATGGCTGTATTTGGAGTCAGCCTTACGATGCTGCTATGGGTGCAGGGACCTTTCATCCTCATACTTTTTTGCGCGGTCTTGGGCCGGAACCTTGGAAAGCAGTTTATATTCAACCATGCCGCCGACCTGTAGATGGCCGTTACGGTAAAAGTCCGTACCGCTTTCAACACTATTATCAAGTACAAGTTTTGTTAAAACCATCTCCATCAAACATCATTGATATTTTTTTAAACTCACTCACTCATGTGGGAATTGATCTCAAAAAAAACGATATCGGACTTCTTGAAGATGATTGGAAAGGCCCTACTCTTGGCGCTTGGGGTTTAGGCTGGGAAGTACGCGCAAATGGACAAGAAGTTACACAATTTACTTATTTTCAACAGTTGGGTGGCATAGATATTCAAGTAGTTTGTGGAGAAATCACTTACGGCGCAGAGCGTCTTTTCATGTATGCAAATGGATATAAAAACGCACTTGATATTCCATTCAATAACAACTTTACATATGGCGATATTTTTTATCAAAATGAATACGAATTTTCTTTCTTTAATTTTAAAGAAGCTGACACTAAACAACTTTTTTCACACTTCGATTACTGTGAAAATAAAGTTGCAGAACTGTGTGAAAAAGACTTGGTACTACCTGCCTATGATTATGTTCTTCAAGCATCGCATTCATTTAATATTCTTGATGCTAGGAGCGCAATTTCTGTTAGTGAAAGACAAAGATTTATCGGTCGCGTGCGAGACTGTGCAAAAAAATGTGCTCTTGGCTATTTAAATGAAAGAAAGAAACTTAATTTTCCTTTAAAAGACAGACTGGAGACAGATGCTAGATTGCCTATTTTATCTGTGACATCAGATGTTGTGAATACTGAAATAGCTGATAAAAAATTAATATTTGATGATAAAGTTGATTTTAAAGAAAAAGAACATGTTAATGTATTATTTGAACTAGGCGTTGAAGAAATTCCTCCTACATTTCAAATTAGCGCCAGAAGAGAAATAAAAGAAAAATTTGAAAACTTTCTTGAACATCAAAAAATGCAATTTAAAGCTGACAAAGATTTTTTACTTGTATTAGACAATATCAACTATGAAGTCCATTGCTCATCAAGACGTCTAGCTTTAATAATTCGCCAAATTCCTGTATTTGAGCGGAAACAAACCCAAGAAATTTGGGGTCCTGCTGAAAGAATTTCAAAAAATAGCGATGGATCTCTAACGGCAGCGGCAATAGGCTTTTGTAAAAAGAATAATTTAAATATTAACGACCTTTCATTTAAACAACGTGATGATGGCGTATTTTTATTTGGAATTAAGTCAATAGAACCTCAAAATTTTATTGACAAAATATCGTCAGAATTTAAAGACTGGTGTTATAACCTCAATGCTCCTCTTAAAATGCGGTGGCTACCATCTGATTTGAGCCCAAGCTTCATTCGTCCTGTGAGATGGATAGTTGCCATGGTTGAAAATAAAATCATTCCATTAAACATGTTTGGCCTTGAATCCTCAAACTTGACTTGTGGTCAAAGAATTCTTTCGCCAAAAAGTATTGAATTAAATCATGTCAATGACTATAAAAAAATTCTAGAAGAAAATTTTGTTGAAATATCTTTTGAAAAAAGAAAAGAAAAAATTCTCTTTCATGCCCAAGAATTATCTAAAAAATTAGGTGGCCAACTAAATGAAGATGAGAGTTTACTTGAAAAATGTGCATGCCTCTCCGAAAATCCTTCCGTTTTTTTTGCACAATTTAGCGATGACTATCTTAGGCTTCCTGAACACTTGATTGTTACTGTTTTAAAAGAACATATGAGCTATTTTACCATTTATGGTGAAAATAAATCTGGACTTCTCCCCTATTATATTGGCGTAGCTAATTATAAGTGTGCTGACGAGAGTGCCATGATTGAAGGAACAAAAACTGTTGTTACAGGCAGGCTGGACGATGGCACGTTTTACTATGATTCGGATCTTTTAACTTCCCTACCAGCACTTCGTGAAGAATTAACTAGCCTTAGTTTTCAAGAAAATATGGGAAATATGCTCGAAAAAACCGAGCGTATTCAAAAGTTAAGCGCTTTATTATACAAATCAAGTCCTGTATATCAAGCCAAACTAGCTGAATTATTGAATACAGCTGCTTCTTTTTGCAAAGCTGATTTAAAAAGTGGATGCGTTCTGGAGTTTCCTGATGAAATGCAAGGCGTGATGGGAGGAATATTAGCGGCACACCAAAATATTGCCAATAATAAACAACACTCAGAACTTGTTGGACAATATATTCAAGATCACTACCTGCCTTCAAGCGCGGGTTCGCCAATGCCTCGCTCCCAAGAAGCTGCGATTCTTTCCTTAGCCGACAAACTTGATTCCCTGTGTCTCTACTTGGCAAATGGATTGGAACCTAAAGGGAACAAAGATCCCCTTGGACTAAGACGACTCGCCCTTTCTGTAGGACGTCTTTTAGGGTTAAAAAAAGAGCCTCATGCTGTAAACATTTCCATAGATACAGCTGTTTCTTTATGTGTGAATACTCTTAAAGAATTTTCCATGCTTGAGCATAGCGCAATATCAGAGAAAACTTCAGACTTTATTTCAGAAAGAATTAAATCCTATTTGAAAGAAAATTATGACGCTCGGTTCGTGGAAGCGATTAAAAAACACGTGACAAAAATGCCCCTGAGTTATGTTTTAATTTTAATTGAGCTTCTCAATAAAAAAATGATTGAGAATAAAAATGTTTTAATAGAAATTACCTGCTCTTATATGAGAGCAAGAAATTTAACACATAAAGTTCTCACAACAGTTGATATAAATAAACAAGTTTTGCGCCAAAAAGAAGAGATTAATCTCTATGACATACTCCTACAAGTAAAACAAAATAATGATGAATTCTATAAAGTGGGAAATTTCAATGCAGCACTCAATGAACTAGAAAAACTCAGCGCTCCTATGGAAACATTTTTTAACTCTGTTATGGTGAACGATCCAGATAATACCATTAAATTAAATCGAATTGCGCTGGTCATGCTAGCTAGAGTAGTGTTTGAAGATTTCATAGATTTTTCTTATTTACAGGTTTAGTTTTCAACAATGTCATTTGAACAATCAACACCTTACTTTTTTGGTGACAATAAAATTCTTCATGAAAAAAAACCCGTCAGGTTATCTTTTGGGAACTTTGATGGTGTTCACCGAGGTCACCAACATCTCATCAATACCATTAAGAGCAATCCTTGCTTTAAACAAAATATTCCAATTGTTTTTGTAACCTTTGAACCTCATACATATGATTATTTTCATCCAGGTGATCGCAAATCGCTTATTACAGGTATTGACGACAAAGCAAACCTTCTTCTTCATTATGGTATTCAAGGTGTTTTTATTCAAAAATTTGATAACCATTTTGCAAACATTAGTGCTGATGATTTCTGCTATAAATGGCTTACCCATTACTTTGAACCCAAAGATATTACACTTGGGCATGACTTTAGATATGGAAAAATGAGACTTGGAAATTTTGAGCACATGAAAAAATTCGGAGAAATTCTAAATATTCCTGTGCAACAAGTTCAACCATTGAAAGAAGTTATTTTAGGACACTCTGAAATTGTTTCCTCCTCTCAAATTAGGCAATTAATTTCTCAAGGAGAAATGTTTTTAGCAAATAAATTATTGGGTCACCATTTTTTTATGAGCGGAATTATAACAAAGGGCAATCAATTGGGTCGTCAAATTGGATTTCCTACGGCAAACTTAAAATGGGAAATAAACTATATTTTACCAAAAAAAGGGGTTTATTGTTGTTTGGTGGAAATTGAACCTACAAACTTTTCAGACCAACCAAAACTTCTACCCGCCGTCATGAACTGTGGCTTTAGACCCTCTTTGGGACAAGAATCTAAGTTACAAATTGAAGCACACATCTTCAATTTTGACGAAAATATTTATAATAAAAAAGCCAGGTTCTATCCTTTGCATTATTTACGGTCTGAAGAAAGATTCCAAAACTTATCAGCACTTAAAGAACAAATATCTAAAGATATTTCCAATGCTAATAATTATTTTATACTCAATAAACCTAATGACTAGATGGTCAGTAAGTTATTTGCTAAACACTTTTATAAGGGGCTATAAAATGCTCAATAAATATTTACAAAGGCATTATTTATGAGCACTAGTTTCAAACATCTGAGCGTCCTAAAAAAAGAAACTGTCCACTTGTTAATTCCCCAAGAAAGCGAAGTAAATTCTTTATCAAATAGCGATAATAACAAACTTTATTTTGCAGACGTGACTCTAGGTGCAGGAGGACATACCCAAGAGCTTGCTAAGGAGCTCCTAGAAATAAACTATTTAAAAAACTTTGAACTCCATTTTATTGGAATTGATAGAGATGAGAATGCTATAAATTTTGCTTCTAAAAATTTAGAAACCACCTTTGAAGCCCATAAACGATGCCAGTTTCATATTTTCCACGCTCCCTTTTCCGAATTAAAGCATATTTTACAAACCAACTTTTCATCTATTAAACTTCAAGGCTTTCTTGCTGATTTTGGTGTCAGTTCACCACAACTTGACAAAAAAGAACGAGGGTTTTCTCTCGTCCAAGAAGGCCCTCTAGACATGAGAATGGATCAATCGCAAATCTTTGATGCTAAAACCCTACTAGAAACTTACAATGAACAAGAACTGACAAGAATATTTTTTGATTATGGCGAAGAACCTAAAGCACGCAAACTAAGCCGCAAAATTGTTGCAGACAGAGAAGCTGGACTTTTGCCACTTGAAAGCACAGCCATATTTGCGAATTACGTCGCTCGCTGTTTAGCGTATCCATCGAGAAGTCGAACACACCCGGCAACTAGAGTCTTCCAAGCTCTACGCATCGAAGTCAATGGTGAACTCGAACAGATACGAACACTTCTTCATGACTTGCCAAATTTTATGAAAAAAAAATCAAAAGCAGCTTTTATCTCATTTCATTCCTTAGAAGATAAACTCGTTAAACATGCCCTTCGATCCTGGCAAAGTGGAAAAAAACTCAATTTATCCTCTTCCCACAGAACTAAAAATGAAACCCAATTGCCCTTGCATCTTGAGCTACATTTGTACGACAATGAGATCAGAACCACATATGGAAAAGAAATGCCACGAGGTGGTGTTACTGCAAACGAAGAGGAGATCTTCCTTAACCCTCGCTCTCGTTCAGCCCGGCTGAGATGTTTTGAATTTTCTTTGCCTGATGAGATTTGAAAGAAACTTATGCTCGCTTTCATGAAAAAAATTGATGCTCTTGTTGTAATCATCATCTTCACTATTTGTGTAGGTATTTCAGTAATCACGATGCGATCTAAAACTTATACAATTGGCTACGAGATTGCGAATTTAAAAAACAAAGAAAAACAACTTCGCCAAAGACAAATCGAAATTCAAACAGAACTTGCTTCTACCCAAAGAACTATGCGCGACAAATTACTATCTGAAGCCGATTCCCAAGGCAATCCGCGTTACATTCTCCCCGATCAAAAGCATGTATTGAGGGAAAAATGAAATTTTCCACTACGTTTTTACTTGCCAATAAAATCAAAAAATGGGTATATGATTCCTTTAACTCCCAAAATATTTCCAAAGAATTTAATTTCAAAAAAAGATGCTATAGTCTTGGTTTGTTTTTTGCCGCTGTTCTTGTGCTTATTTTAATAAGATATGCTTGGCTTTCCTTTTTACCTACACAGCTTCGTGCAAAATTAGTCAATACGGGAAACCGACAATTTGAATCCTTTATTACGCTCCAGCAACCTCGCGCTACCATTACCGATCGCAATGGTTCCCCACTAGCCGTCAGTATACCAAGCACAAGCCTTTTTATCCTGCCTAGACGCATGCCCAAAGATAAACCAACATTATCTGCTTTTGGCAAACAGTTTAGCCTCTCAACGAGAACAGTTTATGAGCTGGCCCATGAAAAACATAATTTTATTTGGCTAAGACGCCAGATGTCATCCACGGATATCAAAAACCTAGGTTCGCTAAAAAAATGGCGAAGTTTTGTTGGATCTGTTGATGAACCAAAAAGAGTCTACCCAGAAAAAGAATTAGCGGCTCAATTGATCGGATTTGTAGGGCAAGATGGGAACGGCTTGGAAGGTATTGAAAAAATTTATAACGACAGGCTCAATTCTAAGCCTATTCGTTCTCAGGTCATGAGAGACGCTCGAGGAAATTTAGTCATGGTGTCTCCCAGTGACGCCTCTAAACCATCCCAAGAAGTTTCCAGTCTGACGCTTTCTATTGATTTAACCATCCAACAATTTGCCCAAACAGCCCTGAAAGCTGGAGTCATAAAAACTCGTTCTAAAGGCGGAAGCGCCATTGTCATGGACGTAAAATCTGGAGAAATTTTAGCCATCGCTAGCTATCCGTCCTATAACTTAAATTCACCCACAAACGACCTCGAAGCAAGGAGATTTCGTCCTATTATGGATGCTATCGAACTTGGGTCAGTTGTAAAACCCATGTGGGTTGCAAAAGCCCTAGACTTAGGGGTTATCAAGCAAGACACAAAATTTTTCGCTGAGTATGGAAAAATGAACATCCCAGGAGGTACCATTCACGATACTCATAAATTAGGCATGTTAACTCCCGAGGAAATTATTAAGTTTTCCAGTAATATTGGCGCCTACAAAGTGGTTCAAAAAATTGGACGACAAGAATTTTATAAAGCCCTTATGCACATTGGATTCGGTAGACAACCTGGCACAGGACTTCCCGGTGAGTGGGGAGGCCATATTCAAAAACCAGAATTATGGCGCGAAATGCGCTTTGCCAATATGGCTTTCGGCCAAGGATTTGCTATTTCTGCACTTCAACTTATTCATGGTTTATCCATTATTGTTGGTGGAGGTGCCGACCTTGGCGTTAATCTTCTCAAAGTAGACGTTCAAAGAAAGAACAAGGAACAGGGTCCACCTCTTCGTTATATTTCCCCAGAAACAAGCAAAGTTATTTCCAAGATGATGGAGTCCGTTGTGGAAGAAGAAGGCGGCACGGGTTCCACAGCTCGCATTCCAGGTGTTTTGGTTGCAGGCAAAACCGGTACGGCACAAGTCTGGTCCCATGAAAAACATTCATACTCAGACCGCACCCCGGTATTTGAAGGAACACTTCCCGCTGACGACCCCAAGCTAGCCATTGTCATTGTGCTTGACCGTGCAGGTGTTCGCCCAGCTTTTGGAGGTCCTCTGGCAGGCCCCATTTTTGCGGAAATTGGAAAAAAAACAGTTGACTATTTAAATTCAAAAGGAATTTATAGTATTAAAATATACGACAATAAGTATGACCATAAAAATAAACTTACGAAGTGAAGTAAAGACATGCCATTTCAACAAGATCCCAGCTCAGAGTATGCTACTATCTCTTTAAGAAATTTATTGTCTATTTTATCTGAAAACAAAATCAGTAATTACCTTGAATGCCATAATAATACAGATCAAAAATTATTCATTTTATACCACTCTAAAGATATAGAACATTTTTTAACTTCTAATGAAAAATTTATTTTTATAGCACGATCAGGTAACAGTTATGACGCTCACAGTCACGGATACTCAATCACAAGTATGGGGCATTTTTTTGTTGGTGAACCTGATAAAATCAATAAATATTATCCAACCTGGGGTGTAAACAAACTTGATGAAAAATTTTTTATTCCCGTCAAAAACACTGAAAATTTCTTAAATTTATTGCTTAAATTTGCGTATAAATTGGAATTTGAAAATTTTGTCTTTTACTTTGTTACAGGCACAAATGGAAAAACGTCTGTCACACAAATTCTTGGGCAATTACTACAACAAATTACAAGACAAAAAACACTAAAAATTGGAACACTTGGTGCTGAAATTGGATCTAAAAATTTACCAGTATCCCATGTAACAACACCAGATTATCCATCTTTTTTAAAAATTCTAGATTATGCAAAAAACGATCATGTTACTCATGTTGTTATGGAAACAACTTCTCATGGACTGAAAGAAAATAGACTTTTTGATTGCAAAGCTAACGTTGCTATCTTTACTAATTTAACCCAAGATCACCTTGATTATCATGGAACTATGGAAGATTATCTCCAATCGAAAAAAAAACTTTTTTCTCATTATCTACATGAATTCGGTACAGCAATTATCTATTTACATGATAATGTGTGGGAAAAATTTGTTGATGCCTCAAAAGGAAACTCGCGAAAATTGATAGTCATAGGAAATGAAGATTTATGGCCTGATGTAAAAAACAAGTTTGAGAACGATTTTTCCCAAATTTCTTTTCTCTCAATGACAGAAACCACTTTTTCTATTCACGGAATTAGTGGAAAAATTAATTACTACCAAAGCGATTTAAAGCAAGAACAACTTTTTTTCTGTCCTTTGCTGGGACATTTTCAAAAAGAAAACATTCTTTGTGCAGTAGCAGCAGCACTATCCCAAGGGCTAAATTTTAAAGAGATTTGTCTTATGCTTCAAACTTTAAAAACCATTCCTGGACGACTTGAATTTGAAAGCATCACTCATGAAAATAAACTAAAGTCTTGTGTTATTGATTATGCTCATTCACCTGATGCCTTGGAAAAAACAATAGAGACTTGCCTCAAAATTCTTCCAAAAGAAGGAAAATTAATTACTGTTTTTGGATGTGGAGGCGATAGAGATCAAAGCAAAAGGCCCTTAATGGGTGAAGTAGCCTTTAAAAATTCACACATCGTGATTGTCACATCCGATAACCCTAGAACAGAAGATCCAGATAAAATTATTTCTGATATTTTTGGAAATTATAAAACTAGCTCAAATCACATTAAGGAACTGGATAGAAAAGCAGCTATTCTTCTTGCCTTGAAACAAGCAACATCTCACGATCTCATTCTTATAGCAGGAAAGGGACATGAAAATTACCAAATTATTGGAACAAAAAAACACGACTTTTCTGATCTAGTTGTGCTAAGGTCTTTCTCGGATAAAACCTAACTTTTTACACTTATATAGCCTGAGAATTCTTTTTATGTTGTATTATTTATTATCCCAGCTTGCATCTAACAACCATTATTTTTCAAGCTTAAGAGCTTTTACATATCTCACTAGCCGCAGTATTTTGGCATTAATTACAAGCGTTGTTATTTCCTTTGCTATCTATCCAAAAGCTATTTTAATTCTTCGTTCTTTAAAAGCAGGCCAACCAATACGTGAATTAGGCTTTGAGGAACAAATGAAAAAAGTAGGTACACCAACTATGGGTGGTGTCATAATTTTATTTGCAACAATGATTAGCGCTTTGTTATGGATTGATCTTAACAATAGGCATTTTATAACTCTTTCTATTGTAGCAATTGGTTTTGGTTTTGTTGGTTTCCTTGATGACTATCTAAAAATATTTCAAAAAAACACCAAAGGTTTGTCTAGCACGAAAAAAATGGTTGGTTTGCTTTTTTTTGGGTTGGCAGCTATTTTATGGCACTTATGGTCTTTTAAAAACTTGATAAATCAACCCGGCCTAACATACTCAACCACTGTTTTAAATTTCCCTTTTTTTAAGAATTTATTTATTGATTTAGGCTACTTTTATGCGCCATTTGCAATCATCGTTATGGTGGGTTCAAGTAATGCTGTAAATTTAACAGATGGCCTCGATGGATTGGCAATTGTCCCCGTAATTACGTGCGCTTTAACACTACTCATTCTCACTTACATAACTGGTAATGCTGTTTTTGCAAAATATCTTCTTTACCATTACATACCAGGTACCGGTGAAATTAGCATTTTCTTAGCAGCTCTCATCGGCTCTTCCATCGGCTTTCTTTGGTACAATACGTATCCTGCCCAAATTTTTATGGGCGACTCTGGAGCTCTCGCTCTTGGAGGCATTTTGGGTTCAGTAGCCGTAATCACAGGCCATGAAATTCTTCTTGTAGTCATGGGAGGAGTTTTTGTTGCAGAAGCATTAAGCGTTATCATTCAAGTTATTTCATACAAAACCACTGGAAAAAGAGTTTTTAAAATGGCACCCTTACACCACCATTATCAAAAACTCGGTTGGCCAGAGCAAAAAATCACGATACGCATCTGGATCATTAGCTTTATTTTAAGCTTGGTAAGTATATTAACACTCAAACTTCGCTAAGTGAGAATTAGTCGTGGTAACAAATCAGAATTTACGTATAACAATTATTGGCGGTGGTAGAAGCGGTATTTCTTGCGCAAAACTATTACATAAATTTGGACACCCCATATTTATATCTGAACAAAATTTTCTGGATGAAGACACAAAGAACTTTCTCAAAAAAAATGAAATTCCATTCGAAGAGGGCTCTCATAACGAAGAGTTCATTCTAAATCATAGCGATGCCATTGTACTTTCACCAGGAATTCCTCAAACTTCAAAATTAATATTACAAGCTCTGCAAAAAGGACTGTTCATATTTAGTGAAATTGAAGCCGCTTCTTGGTATTTACCAGATAGTATTAAATGTCTTGGAATCACCGGAACAAATGGAAAAAGCACTACAACAAATTACTTAACAAGCTTGATAAATAAAAAATATACAGCGTTTGCTTGCGGTAATATTGGGCTACCAATGTCAGAAATTGTTTTAGACTTACTTGAAAACAAAATTATCTCAAACCAAAACATTTATCTTTGTATTGAACTCAGTAGCTATCAACTTGAAACAACTTATTCTTTAAAGTTTGATGCAGTTTGTATCCTAAATCTTCAAAATGATCATTTACTACGATACAAAACTATGGATGAATATCGGAAGGCAAAATGGCGTTTAACTGGAATGTGTAAAAACGATGGGGTTTGCATTCTTGAAGAAAATCTTTTGAAAGACGCATTAAAACAAGGTCTTTGTTTGCCAAAATGCGAAATCATCATGATTGAATCAGTTCAAAATTTTAACTTTAATTATTCTGATACTTATACTTCTTTTGGAAGAAAGATTTCTAGTAATTTAAGTTTTTATGATATAGATATTGCAACTCTACCTATTTGTTCTTACGGCGCGTTAGAAGATATTTTAATACATTCCTTGTGGAAAAAGAGTCTAATTAAAAAATCTTTTTA
The DNA here is from genome assembly GCA_027490595.1 of Pseudomonadota bacterium. Classification (GTDB taxonomy): domain Bacteria; phylum Bdellovibrionota_B; class Oligoflexia; order Silvanigrellales; family Silvanigrellaceae; genus Silvanigrella. The sequence continues at coordinate 3,401 of JAIXXU010000073.1, read as the reverse complement.
CAGCTTTGATGATAACTTGTCCCGGGTAAAATCCTTATTCTGTATTAACGGACATCAAGAAACTTATCAGATTGAAAAACCCTGTTTGATGGGCCCACATAATGCTTTTAATGTTTTATGTGCTAGCATTATTGCGAGACATCAAAATGTCCCAAAAGACATTGTTGAATCTTTTTGGATAAAAGACTCTTCTACTTATGAACAACTACCTCACAGGCTTCAAGAAGTATATTCTTCTACTATCGTTTTTAAAGACTCCTCAGGCCGAAAAAAAAGAATTTTTATAATAAACGATTCCAAATCCACAAACGTGGAAAGCACCTTAGTGGCTCTTAAATCCTTCTTGCAACCAAAAAGTATTTATCTTTTACTTGGAGGTAAACCCAAAGGTGACAGCTTTCGTCCTCTCATTCCATATCTTGGAAAAAATGTAGAAAAAATCTATGCATTTGGAGAAGCATCAACTCAAATTTTAAATGAACTTTCACCTAATATTCATGTATATTCAAAGAAATTTTCCTGTATGCTTGGAGCTGCACAGGAAGCATTTGAGCAAATCACGGAAGGAGCTGTTTTGCTATTGTCACCAGCATGCGCTAGTTTTGATGAATTTAAAAATTATGAACATCGCGGGATAGTGTTTATGAAATGGGCAGAATCTCTCGCCACAGAAGGCAAGAATGAATCAAATACCAATTGAAAACGTAAAAGATACCAGTGCATCAGAAAAGATAAGTGCATGGTCTGCTTATGGCGGAAATGTTTTATGGATTCCTGCACTGGCACTTACTGGTATGGGAATTTTATTCGTCTACAGCGCTTCATCCGTTTATTCTCTTCAAAATTTTAAAAACGAATTTTATTTCGCAAAAAAACAAGCCTTATTCTTAATACCAGCCTGTGTTGCTGCTTATGTTGGCGTAAAAATACCTCTAAATTTTTATTTTAAATACATTCGCACTCTTTTTACCATTTTAGTTTTAATGACTTTTGCAACACATATCCCCCATATTGGAAGAAGAGTAAGTGGTGCTGCAAGATGGCTTAATTTAGGTCCATTTCCCATTCAACCCTCTGAGTTTTTAAAAGGGTTTACTCTTATATTTATGGTTTGCCTTGTGCTAAAGAAGTATAAAGAAAAAGCTTTCTTTGATGATATTTCTTTTCTAACGTTTATTCGTAAACACGACATTTTTTTTCATTATTTTCTTTTATTATTAGCTCCAGTGGCTATAATTGCTCAAAAAGATTTGGGAACAACTTTAGTACTCACTATAGGATGTCTGGCTATAATCTATATAGGTGGACTTGCCATCAGATTTTTTATCGCTCTTTTTGGTTTTTTAATTTTTGCACTTGTAGTTGCAGTTATTGCAGAACCCTATCGCATTGCTCGCGTTATGACATTCCTTGATCCCTTTAAAGATCCCCTAGGCTCAGGTTTTCAAGTGATTCAGAGCTTTGTTGCTGTTGCAAATGGAGGATTTTGGGGCAAAGGAATAGGAGAAAGTCAACAAAAATTATTTTTTCTTCCTGAAGCCCACACTGACTTTATCTTAGCTGTGATCACTGAAGAAATGGGATTTCTAGGTGTTCTAGTGCTCGCAATTCTGTATGGAGTTCTTTATTATGCTATAATGAGACTAGTTTTATTTGCAAAGACCCAGGAAGACAGGCTTTTAGCTACTGGTATTTTTGCCATGCTCTGTATGACAACCCTAATCAATATGGGCGTTGTTGCAGGGGCTCTCCCTACGAAAGGTCTGCCCTTACCTTTTATTTCCAATGGCGGTTCTGCTCTAATTGGTAACTTCTTTTTAATAGGTTTACTATCACAAATATCAAAACGAATTTATCAAAACTAATAAGGTCTTCTATGTTTCAAACAGTAAAAAATATACACTTTGTGGGCATCGGCGGAAGTGGCATGTCTGGCCTCGCTGAAGTTCTGTATCACTCGGGTTACCGTGTTTCCGGAAGCGACATCAAAGAAAGTTCCGTCACAGACAAACTCAAATCAGTTGGAATTAAAGTCTTTTTGGGACACAACCCTGAGAACGTCTCAACAGTTGATGTGGTTGTAGTCAGCTCAGCCATCAACAAGCATAATCCTGAGTTGCTTGAGGCCCAAAGGCTTCGCATTCCTCTCATTCACCGCAGTGAAATGCTGGCTGAACTCATGCGAATGAAACATGGCATTGTTGTGGCAGGAACTCATGGCAAAACAACCACAACAAGTATTATCGCCTCTGCACTTCACCATGTTGGACTTGATCCTACCATTGTGATTGGAGGAAAAATTAATTCATTTGAAAACCTTGGTAAATTGGGTAGCGGCGAATTATTTATTGCCGAGGCAGATGAAAGTGATGGGAGCTTTCTAAGGCTGACACCTACGGTAGCTGTTATTACGAATATTGATAAAGATCATCTAGATTATTATGGAACTCTTGATGAAATAGTTTTAGCCTTTGAAAAATTTGTAGACAAAGTTCCCTTCTATGGAATTGTTTGCCTTTGTATCGACGACCCAATTGTTCAACTCATTTCTCAAAAAATTAGACGTAAAATTATAACTTTCGGAGCAAGAAAAGACGCGGATATTACCCTCACAGACATTGTTACTAATGGTTTTTATACAACTTATACACCTATAGTTTTTGGCAAAAAAATTCAAAAAACCACAATCAAAATGCCTGGAGTTTACAATGCTGTAAACTCCCTTGCTTCCTTTGCTGTAGCTCACACTTTAGATTTAGACATGAATAAAATTTCAATAGCATTATCTAAATTTGATGGAATAGAGCATAGATTTTCTTTGGTAGGAGAGGAAAAAGAAACTATCATTATCGATGATTATGCTCATAATCCGAAGAAAATTGAAACTGTTTTAAAAGGAACAAAAGAAAGTTTTCCACAAAAAAATATTTTAGCTATATTTCAGCCGCATAGGTACAGTCGCCTCAAGCTTCAACTTGACGAATTTTCACAATGTTTTAAAGACGCTGACAATCTAATCATTACACCTGTATATGCTGCAGGGGAAAAGCCTATTCCTGGTATTAGTGTTGAAAATTTAGCTCAACATATTTCAGTTCATAGTTTTGGTGAAAACAAAGACTGTATTACCATTTGTGAAAGCTTTAATCACGCAATTGAAGAAGCTCTTACAGTCATTAAAACAAACAAAAAAGCAAACTTAGAAACACTTGTAATCACTCTTGGAGCTGGGGACGTGAGACTTGTAGGCTTAGAAATTTTCAAAAGAATCAAAGAATTTTCATGAAAAAAAAGAAAAAAAGTAATCATAGGAAAACTCCTAAAAAACAGAAAGGCTCATGGCTTTTGTTTTTAAAACTCCCTTTTTCATTGATTTTTAAAAGCATCGATTTCATCAAGTC
>JAIXXU010000025.1 GCA_027490595.1 Pseudomonadota bacterium | reverse complement strand
TATCACCTTTTATCAACTCCGATGTTAATAAAGTTGATTTTATGCCTGAAAAATTTCAGCGTTGTCTAAATCAATTGGTTTTAGAATTAAATGTTTTTTATGTCCTGTCAAAAAAATTGATATTGCAAGATAAAAACCTTGAGCTTGTTGATGAGGGTTTGTTATTTTCTTTCAGGGGCTATCAAAATGGTGATAGACCTCATATTTTTGCAGAACTTTTAGAAGCCGGTTTGTTTCTGGAAGAAGAGAAAGGTATTCTCTTGAATTTACCAGGAAATGATATTGATGAAATGAATAAATCATTCAAAATTTTTCTCAGAAAATTAGGTGATTTGCAAAATGCAAAAACGTCAGCTTCATTAGTGTTAGGGGTTTCCTCTGGGGAAGAGAGAGCTTCTTTGAATAGTAATTCTGTCTCTGCTAAATCTAACAATATAATTACCCATATAACAACACCAAATGTTTCTTATTCCAAAAATAAGGGAAAAATAGATAATTTACTGAGTCTGGTTTATAAGACAGAAAGAAGAATTTTTTCTAATTTCATCATTAATTTTGGTAAGTATGGAAAATTTGATGAGTCTAAAAGACCTGACTCTATACATGATATTCGTCGAATAGAGGCTCATTCCTCTAAAGAATTTCATTGTTTTTTTAAATTAAATTGTGATGATTTACCAGATCATATTGGCAATTATATAAAAAGAAATGACGTCATCAAGGTGGCTCAGAGGTCTTACATGTGCAATGGGGTCTTGCATGCTTATACCAAGGAAATTATTCGTATATCAGGGAATACGCCTGTGTATGCTAAATTAAAAATAGGCAGAGATAAGACTGAACTTTGCGCAACTAAGTTTGTAACCGTAGAGTATGCTGGCACTACTTGTCTTATGTATATTTTTGATACTCTTGCTAAACATTCAACATTTGGACATGCTAAATAAGGTGAATAAACGCTACCCAAAAAAAATTTCTTCCATATTGATAGACGCATAATTAAATTTTTCTTCTTCCTTTTCCTCTTCCGTATCATTTAAATAACTAAATATTTTTCTTTTTGTGTCATCTGAAGCAATGAACGGTATTTTAACAATGTTAGCTAAGTCTAACTTCATGTTATTGGACAATTCTTCAAAATCGTACAGTGTTATACCAGACTCTTCTAGAAGCGATAAAAATAAGTAATGCTTTTCAATATCAGCGTGAGAGACAGGAAAGTTTTGTAATTTAGGCTGTTGTTTACTATCAATCAGGAATAGCTCTTCAATGGCAGAAAATAAAATTTCAGCATCTTGGTTCTTCCATTGTTCGCTGAGAATAAAGCTTTGTTTGACTTCATTGACATCAAAAAAGCTTTGATTTTGGTGATATTCTCTTGTAAAAACAAGGTATTTTAAAGTTCTCACTATTTGCATTGAGGTGAGCGTATTTTGTAGTTTAGTTTTTGGCGAATATATTGGTCTTGAGTTATCAAAACTAACGGGCAGATCTTTTTGCTTACTCCTGCGTTGCTGACTTTGTGCTAATTGAGTTCCTTGAATCATCCTGTTCATTTCATCGTTCCTTATCTGAACGAGCGTCTGACACTTATTCCACTTAAACATCTTACATTATTTATCGAGAAATGGCATGTGCCATACTTTCATCTAGAAGATGAGGTCAGAAGACGCTTTGGACAAATATCCTGTATGGGACAATCAAGGCAACGTGGTTTTCTGGCTATGCAAAGATACCTGCCATGAAAAATAAGCCAGTGGTGTACGTCGACAAGATATTTTTCCGGCACGGCCTTCATAAGCGCTTCCTCTACTTCCAGTCGAGAGGCTTCTGAAGACGCAAGCCCAAGTCTTTTGGCAACTCTTTCTACATGTGTGTCAACGGCAATTAATGGATGTTGAAAAAGAACATTGAGAACAACATTTGCTGTTTTTCGGCCTACTCCTGGTAATTCCTCAAGCAAGTCTCTATCGTTTGGAACCATGCCACCATGTTTTTCTTCTAAAATTTTTGCCATTGCTAAAGCGTTTTTTGCTTTAGTTGGTGCAAGGCCTATTTGCCGAATGGCTTCATAGAATTTATCTTCACCCATTTTTATGAGATCTTTAGAACTAAAATGGGGCTTTTTTATAAAGAGAGGTTCAAGTGCTTTGTTGACAGATTTATCTGTTGTTTGTGCACTTAGCATTACCGCTAAGAGAAGTTGAAAATGAGTATTGTGAACCAGTTCACATTTTGCATGAGGCCAGGTCTTGGCAAGCCGTTCAAAAATTTCAGTGCATTTTTGTTTAGATATCTTTATTTTCGGCATAGAAATTTTCTCATTTTGCATAACCCCAGTCTTTCAGTGCTTGTTGTAGTGCCTGGCCAGCGCCAACACCTACAGAACAATTATCTTTTTCTTTTTGTATGGTTTTTTGAATAACTAAAGGATTATTGAGGTGTGAAAAGTTATTTTCAACAATAAAAGGCGTTGGTGCATTTGCTATGCAATCAGAGTTGTGGAAAAGAAAGGGGATTTCATTTGGTGTAGTCATGATACCATGGGGGCAAAGAACTGGTGTTGCTTTTGTAAGAAGTTTAAAATTTTTCAAAGTGGAACGATCTATATTTATACTAAACTCTTCACCAGTTATCGCGTTGGTTTGAAAATAATAACGAGTAGTATTTTTTGACAATACTTTCTTTTCTAACAGAGTATTTTTGAACGTTTGATTTTTCATGATAGATGCACTGTTTTCGCTGTTTAAGTCTATGGAAAAACTTAATGGACCTGTAAAGTAGGGAGTTAACTTCAGATAAACATTTGCAGGATTGAGCAATTGATATTTGCCACGCATAGTTGATAGTTCTTTTGGAGAAATAGAGGGAACCCATTCTTCGGTGTGATTGTGAAAATTGACGCGCGTGAAAATTTCATGTTGAAAGAACGAAATAGGTAATTTCCAAGGATTATGCGTTAAAAATAACAAAATATTTTCAGGATGAAGTTGTCTTACGTACTTTATTGCAGAGTCTGAGATATGATCATCCCAGGATAGAACTCCAGAATAATTGTGGGCATCAAAGTATAAAGCATGCCTATTTTTGACGATATGGTTCCAGTTCCCTTTACTATTGTTTTGAAAGCCCTCGGATAAATCAAGGCCTTTACTCATATAGTTATTGTCAGGCTTATCCAAAGATAACGATTGAATTGTGGGCAATAAATCCAGATGAGCTGTAGGTATTTCTACCTGTGTTCCATAAGCTTCTTTTTTGTCTGCAAGGTGCACGATAAGGGGTACGCGCACTTCTTCATCCAGAAGACTATGCCCTTTGTCAGCATATCCGCCGCGAAGGCCTTGCGGAACGCCAGCCAAATATTCCCATGGTTGCTCAGAAAGTTGAGCTCCATGGTCAGCTGTAATGATGATATCAATATCATTTTCAAGGCCGAGATCTTTTATTTTTTGCAGTAAATTTACAAATTCCTTGTCCCAATATCGTCCTAAACTGTCGTAGAGTTGTTTTTTTTGGTTCAGTCCAAATGGCTTTCTTAAGAATGCAGAAAGGTTAATATCAGCAAATGGTGGTTTATAGGGGCCATGCATTGTGTTGTAGTGGAGATAAAGAAAGAAAGGAGCTTGTCCGTAATTTTCAAGCCATTTTCCAGCTAGTTCCGTGATGTGTCTTGCTTCATACGTAGGATTTTCAGAGATCGTAGCATTGTGAAATCCGATATCTAAGCCTCCTTCCATGGCTTCTGTGAAAAGAGACAGCCACCCAATAGCACCTACTCTGTAGCCTGCTTGTGTAAAAAGATTTGGCAACATGGGTTGTTTTTTTTCATAAAATATTTTTTTTATTTGCCATGGGTTGGCATAATTAAAGGCAATACTGCCAAGCTGGCTTGGGTATAAAGACGAAAAAAGTGACATCACACTTGGGACAGTCATGTTAGCTTGAGCTCTGTGCTCTAAAAATGTGACACCTTTTTCTCTGGCAAATTGGTTTAAGTGAGGCATTAAATTTTCATTGTAAGCTGTATCAGCGCGTAAGGTATCTACTAGAATAAAGATAGTCCCTCTTTTTTTAGTTGGTTTTGTTACTATTTTTTCTACGCTGAAATCACCTAAAGCGAAAATGCAATGGTCATTTGTGATATTTTGAATTTGTGCATGGGGATACCATGTTTGCCAAAGGTTTCTAAGAGTAGAATTATTGCTTAATGTGAGGGATTCTTTGGGAATTGAATCAATTTCGTAAGTTTTTGCGATAATTTTAGACGGTATATATTTTGATTTGATAACGAACTCTTGAACATCATCTTGGGGATACACTCCGGGTGTAAATTGATTGTGCCATGCTTCATTTAAACCTGTTGGTGGACTGAGACTGTCTTTGTTTGGAGTTGTCTTTTCTGATGCTACAATAAGATGTCCTGTTTCATCTTTTAATTCTATGCAATTAT
>JAIXXU010000149.1 GCA_027490595.1 Pseudomonadota bacterium | reverse complement strand
GGATGAATAAAGAAAAAAGATAACTATACCAATTCCTAAATAAACAGAAATTTGTTTTCTCCTGGGATCAATAACTCCCAAGCAAACTCCAATGGCAGGTAAAAATAGAGTTGCCAATGGAATAGAAAATTGTTTGATGAAAAACATGAGTTTGTCAATATAACTCTCATCGTAACGCCAATGAGGAGTTTTTTCTTTTTCAGCTTGGAGGGCTTGCTTTAGAGCCATAGGATACAGCTCTTCCCACTGAGTATGTGGACTATTTTCTAGTTTGAATTTGTCTTTAAAAAGACTGACTAGCGATATATTTAAATCGGAGAAAGATGTCACTTTCCAATCCACAGGATAAGGATAATCTTGATGCATAACCTTTTTTGAAAAACTTGGTTTAGATGGTTCAAAGGTATAAATAAAACCTTGAGAAAGCTTAAACAAAAAATCTGGGTATCCATGAATAGCGTCACGAGACAACTGCCCTCGTTTGGCTACAATGATTGATGAATAAGAAGAGCGGTTACTGTCTCCAAGGGCCATGAAAACATCTTCCATATTTGTCTTACTGCTATCTAACTTGTTAAAGTAGAAGGTGAGCTCAGACGAATTGGAAAACGATATGTTATCAATGAATGACCCTTCTTTTAAGCTTTTTTGAACGAAGGCTTCAACAACCATTCTTGTTTTGAGCCATCGGAATTTGTCAAACTGTTTCGTTGAGTATGGTTCTAAAAATAAAGCACTACCCATGGAAACAAAAGTTGCAAAAATACCCAATACGCTCGGAATCAATGCCAACCTGAACACACTCACACCACAGGAAAGCCAAGCTTCCAATTCACGATCGGAAGACATGCGCATCACTGCAACTGCTGAACCCAAAAGTAAAGAAATGGGAAGAGTGTACTTCAAAATAGAGGGCAAACTGTAAAGTAAAAGCATTAAAAAAGACGTAAAAACATCTGATGTAGAAAAAAGGAAGTCAACGTACTTAGGAACACGAGCCATGATCATCAAGGAACTTACAGACGTTGTAAAAACAAATGTAAGTGAAATAATTTCTTTGGCTATAAGACGATCAAGCTTTCCGAACATCAAACCGCAAACATGCCTAAGGTATTGTAACCACCATCAACATGAAGAACTTCACCGGTGACGCCCTGAGATAAATCACTAAGCAAATACAAGGTAGACCGGGCAACATCGTCAGCAGTAATGTTTTTCTTCAAAGGAGAAAATTTTTGTGCACTTTCAAGCATATCTTTAATACCTGGAATAGCACTAGAAGAAAGAGTACGAATGGGACCCGCACTCACTGCGTTCACGCGAACGCCATATTCGCCCAGATCGTAGGCTAAATACTTAGCACAGGACTCAAGAGCTGCTTTGGCTACTCCCATAACGTTATATTTTGGAACAACTTTTTCTGCACCATAATAGGACATTGTGACAATACTTGATCCAGGATTTAACAATGGAAGAGCAACTTTAGCAACGGCTACAAGGGAATAAGCAGAAACATTCATTGTAGATGCAAAAGACTCTCTAGTTACAACCATGAATTTATCTTTCAGATTTTCTTTTTCAGTAAAGGCAACAGAATGAATGATAAAGTCAATTTTTCCAAAATTTATTTCAATCTCACGAAAAAATCCTTCAATTTCAGAGTCTTTAGATACATCGCAGGGAATAACAAGCGCCGAGGGAATATCCTTCACCAACTCTCGAACTCTTTTTTCTTGTGCTTCACCTAAAAAATTAAAAGCCAAGGAAGCCCCCTGCTCAAGGCACAATTGCGCACAAGCCCAAGCGATTGATTTATTGTTGGCAACACCTAAAACAACGCCTTTTTTGCCTTCAAGTAATTTCATAAAAACTCCCTTTGTTTTCTTTAGACATTGGGGTATACCCTAATTTCTTAAATTTATCGAGTCCCATGGAATAAAACTTTGTTTATTCCAAATCTTCTTTATCCTTCAAGATGCGTGGTCATGGCATGGATTTTGTCTCTCAGTGCGAGCAAAAAGCCCAAGCACATTTTTCAATTCCAAGCCTTAGGCCAGCCCAAAAAGAAGTTCTCTCTTTGCTTGAAAAAAAACAACATGTGCTTGCCACACTTCCCACAGGTGCAGGAAAAACACTTCTCTATGCCTTGCCTAGCCTTGTTTTTCAGGAAGGAACTGTGCTTGTCATCAGTCCCCTGATTTCTTTGATGCGTGACCAAGCTCGACGCATGGAACAAGCAAAGATCCCCTGCGTGATTTTAACTTCTGAGCAAACCGATGAAGAACTTGCGAAAGCAAAACAGATTTTAAAACAACAACAAGCCAAAATTGCCTTTGTTAGCCCTGAAAGGTTTGTATTGCCTTCGTTTCTTTCCCTTGTTTCAAAAATAAAAATTTCCATGATTGTCGTAGATGAAGCTCACTGCGTAGTAAGCTGGGGGCACCAATTCCGACCCGAGTACGCTGAAATTGGAAAATATTTACAACAACTAAACTCCAAATATATTTTGGCGCTCACAGCAACTGCAAGTTCTCAAAGTAGACAGGATATTATTCATAAAGTATTTCCTTCGCCCCAAAGTGTTTCTGAATTCACTTCCCTTCCTCTGGCACCTCACATTCATGTCAAAAGCATCCGAGCTTTTTCACAAAATGAACAATGGGACAAGCTGGTTGAAATTCTTCAAAAGACTACCTCTCACAAATCCATTGTCTATTTTCCAACCAGAAAAATGTGCGAAGACTTCTCTAAAAAGTTACAAAAACTGAACATTCATGCCATCGCTTACCACGCGGGCCTCGAACGCAAGGAAAGACAAATGGCAGAAACTTATGTTCATGCCTCGTCTCGAAAAGTAGTTATTTGCGCCACTACAGCGTTTGGAATGGGCGTTGATGTTTCTGGAATTGAGCTTGTAGTTGTCTATGGATTTCCTGGCAATATTGAAGAATTTTTTCAAATGTTAGGACGAGCTGGTCGTTCAGGCGAAGCCTCACAAGGTATATTAATATGGACAGGAAGCGATCCTGTCAAACGTCAATTACAGTTTCAATCTGCGTTTCCTTTGCCCTCCAAGCTTCTCGTCTGCGCGTCACACTTGGCTTCCGTATTTCCTAAAAACATTGGAGAGAGCGTTGTCATTGATAAAAAAACGTTGATGCAAACTCTTCATTCCAACAAACATATTCAACATGAACGTGAAGTTGATGGTATATTTTCTGCATTACGTATTTGTGATGCTGTTGAAGAAATACCTAATCATTATTCATATTTACAAGTAAATGTTTTGAATCAAAATAACCTTGACAAACTTCTTCTCGAGCTTCCAAATACCCCTACAAAAAGAGGAAAAGTTTTGCATGCTTTAAAAGAAATATTACCCTCTGAATTCAGCGCAATTCCCGGAGGAATTGGAAGCTGCCTGTTAAATTACCTGATAGAGGTGAGTCAGCTTTCCTGGTCGACAGTAGAACAAGTCCTCATTTACTATAAAGAGCAAAACATCATGTCTTACAAAGTTGTATCCTCACAAAGGGAAAACACCTTTGTGATCCTTAAAAATAACTATTTATCTTTGCAAAAGAATTTAAATAAATATATTTGTGCTCGAGATCATTTTCAAAAAAGTTTGCAGCATCTGGAAAATCTTGCCACCTCTACAACCTGCCGTCTTATGTCAAGTTTCCAATTTTTTTCAGCACGTAAGTTGCAAGGAGCCACAAAAAACAGTTACTTTTGTCAGCAATGCGATATTTGTAACAAAAGACAAAAAGAATCTTTGTCCGTACTTCAAAATTAGGATCGTCTCCTAGTTTTTATTCTATTGCTATATGCTTAAAAGGGAACTAATTCATGGCAATCAAAAAAAAAACCTCTTCCTTGAAGAAAAAATCATCCGGAAAAGCGAAAACTTCTGACAAACAACCTTTAAAAAAGAGTAAGACCACGAAGGTCAGCGTAAAAAAACCTCTTGCGTCCCAAAAAACCAAGCCGTCCTTAACACAAGAAATATTACAAAAAAGAGATAAAGAATTCCCTTCGAATTTAAAGGTTTCTAAAGCAAAAAATTCATTTCGGCGTCTTTCAGAATCTGAAATTTATCATTTTTGCGAACCCAAAGAAAACATTTACGCAAAAGGAAAACGGCCTGAGGTCAACTACGAAATCATCGCTCAACCTCGCGCCGTGAGAGCCATTAATTTGGGTTTAGGCATTCACAAACCTGGGTACAATATTTACGTCGCAGGGACTCAGGGCACTGGTAAAACAAGCGTAATTCGTAATTTTCTGGAAAAAACTGCCAAACTAACATCTCCCCCTGGCGATTGGGTTTATGTTTACAATTTCAAAAGTCCTGAATCACCCCATGCGATGCTGCTAAAACAAGGCGTTGCAAAAAAATTCAAAAAACAAATGGAAGAGCTCATTGAACAACTCACAGTTGAACTAGTTGACGCTTTTCAATCCGAAGAATACGAAACCAACGTCAATACCTTTATCAATTCCAGTAATGAAAAAAAATCAAAACTATTTGTAGAGCTAGAGAAAACAGCCAAAGCAAAAAATTTTGGTGTAAAATCTACACGTATGGGAATAGTTACTATACCAATTATCGAGGGAAAGCCCTTAAGCGAAAAAGAATACTCAGAACTTACTGAAGAACAAAAAGAAAAAATTGAGAACGAAAGAAATATACTAGAACCAGAAGTATTAGATTTTGCTCGTAAGGTAAGAACAATCGAAAGCGAAACCAAAGAAAAACTCGAAGAATTGCAACTAGAGCTTGGCGATTATGTTCTTAACCAAGCTTTAACTCCATTTTTAAAAGAATATGAATCAGAAAAAAATGTAATTGAGTACCTAAATGAAGTGAAGGCTCATATTCTTGAAAACTTGAATGATTTGCTTCCAGACGAAGAACAAGCGGAAGGAGAAGGAGAAGAAAGCACCAGTTCAATTACCTACCCTCTCAAGAAAAGCGATCCCTATTTGCCCTACAGGGTGAATGTTTTTGTTGACAATACGGAATCCGCTGGCGCACCAATCATCATTGAAAACAATCCTACTTTTTATAATTTATTTGGAAAAATTGAAAAAAATATTGAATATGGAGTCTACACAACTGACTTTAAAATGATCAAAGCTGGCGCCCTAGCTCGCGCCAATGGTGGTTATCTTGTTCTAAATGCCATAGACATATTTAGAACCCCTCATGTTTGGGAAACATTAAAAAGGGTGATTAAAAATCAAAAATTATTTATTGAAGATCTGGGCGAACAATATAGCATCCTGGCTACCAGTGGCCTAAAACCAGAACCTATTCCTTTGGACGTAAAAATTATTTTAATTGGTTCTGACTGGATTTATCGAATGCTTTATCAATATGATGAAGACTTCAATAAAATTTTTAAAATCAAGGCAGACTTTAATGCCGAAATGAATAGAACTAGTGAAACTATTGAAGACTACGTTGATTTTATTTCCACTAGAACAAAAGTAGAACAACTTTTACCCTTTGACGCAAAAGCAATGGCAGCAATTATTGAATTCGGCAGCCGCGTCGTTGACGACCAAGATAAACTGACAACACGCTTTGGTCTTGTAAAAGACATCACAATTGAAGCTGACTTCATGGCTCGCGAACGAAAATCAAAACAAATTTCCCGGGAAGATGTTGAAAAGGCCATTGATGAAAAATATTTTCGTTCCGCAGCTCTTGAAGATCACATTATTGAAATGCTCAAGCGCAAAGATATTATCATCTCTACAAATTCTCGTCGCGTAGGTGAGGTTAACGGCTTAGCGGTATACTCACTGGGAGACATTAGTTTTGGCGTTCCTACCCGAATCACATGTCGCACATACAAAGGTAAACCAGGCATTGTAAATATTGAACGTGATGCAGCTTTATCAGGAAAACTTCACAACAAAGGGGTTAGCATTTTAACAAGCTGGATCAATGGAACATTTGGAAAGAAGTCAGTGGTTAATATTGGAGCTACAATTTGTTTTGAGCAGAATTACAGTGGTGTGGATGGAGATAGCGCCACCCTTGCCGAATTATGTCTAGTTTTATCTACTGTGGCAGGCATTCCACTTGATCAATCTTTTGGAGTTACTGGTTCTGTAAACCAGTTTGGCGAAATTCAGCCCATCGGTGGCGTGAATGAGAAAATTGAAGGGTTTTTTAAAGTATGTAAACTACAGGGGCTCAATGGTCGTCAAGGTTGCATTATTCCTGTTCAAAATGTGAAACATCTCATGCTAAACCGCCATGTACGAGAGGCTGTGTCTCAAAATAAATTTCATATTTGGCCTGTGGCCACTGTGGAAGAAGCGTTTGAATTATTGACAGGATACCACTCTGGAAGCTGGGATGAAAAGCGTCAAGCATTTACACCCGGTAGTGCCTTTGACCTCATTTCCAAACACTTAAAGTCTCATGAACTAAAAAAATCTAAAAAGTGAGCCTATGTATTCTCTGAAAACTCTCTATGAACTTCGTAAAAGTAATTCCTTAAATTCTCGAAAAAGTGTCGGTAGAATTTTTTATTTTCAGGGTTTGCCAGGACTGTCAGACATATCAGCAATTTTATGGCCTATTTTTTTGGAAAATTCTTATTTTTCTTGTGATGATAAATTACCAAAATCAGGCGATGTAATTTTATTTTCAGGCGACTTTTTTCCCGAAAATATTGAAAATTTAGATCAATTAAAATACAACGACAGAAATTTCAAACTTGTGATCAAAAATATTTATGATCTCACAAAAAACTACGAACCCTGGAAATCAAAATATGTTTTCGATCCTATGGCAAACCTTGAAAATATTTGTCTAAAGAGCTTAATACATACATGCTTGTATGAAGCACCAGGTAAATACCATGCTAAAACAATATCTGACAAAGAAAAGTGTATAAAAAAAACAAAAGACTTTTTTTTACATAGAGATTTCTTACACATGGAAACTCCGCAGTTGGTGCCAAGCGGAGGATGCGAAACATACTTAAATAGTTTTTCTACTTCATACACCTCTCACAGGGGGCAACAAATCACACTTCAACTTCCAACAAGTCCAGAATTTTCATTAAAAAAACTTATTGCGATGGGCTATGATAAAATATTCGAAATTTCTCGCTCTTTTCGAAATCATGGGGAACTTTCTCAATGGCATCAGCCCGAGTTTACTATGCTAGAATGGTATGCTGTGGGATATACTTTGAATGATATTCTTGGAATGACTAAAGATCTTGTAGAATATTTAGCGAAGCAAATAGGCTCTTCTTTTCCTTTGCCTGAAAACTGGCCCACTTATTCTGTAGATGAATTATTTCATTCCATTTTAAATTTAAGTTTAAAAGATGTCCAAGATACTGAGAATTTTTACCTTAAGGCTATTGAGTTAAGTCCTTCAATTCGAATGTCGGATACCTGGGACGATATTTTCTGTAAACTTTTTATGGAAAAAATAGAACCATTTCTCAAACAGCAAAAGGCTTGTTTTGTCACTCATTATCCAAAACAAATGGGTGCATTAGCAAGACCAAGTCAACAAGATCACGTTGTGGAACGTGCAGAAGCCTATCTCAATGGAATTGAAATTTGTAATGCTTATTTAGAGCTTGTAGACAATAATATTTTTCAAGAGAGAATTTTAGAAGCAGAAAACAAGAATCACAAAATCATTCGCGACGTTCTATTTGAAAATACTATGGCTTTTGGCATGCCCCCTTGTGCAGGAAATGCCTTAGGACTTGATAGAGTGATTGCCATTTTAATAGAGGCAAATGGAATTAAAGATCTTTTTTCTTTACCTTTTGAAAGTCGTATTCCTGAACTGACCTTAGATTTAAGCTAAAATTTAATGCTCAAATTTAGGGCTGTCCTAATTCTTGTGAATTATCTTGAATCTTCAATTCAAGAAACTTACGCGTCAGCCTATCTGATTGTTGTGCATCAACTATCGATTTAGGGAAGTCCAAGCTTCTTTTTGATTTCATGACTTTTGTCAAGATGCCCACGTTCCTGAGTGGAGCATTTGGGCAAGGACGGGTATCAGAATCTGAGCTTAGTCTTCTTCGAGGCGTGCAAAACTCTTCGTCAGAAGAATCTTCGCTTTCTGTTTGAAAGATGCCGGATGAATTTCTATCATCCAAGTATTCTGTTTCATCGTCAGAGTCAGCCTCAACATAAGCCTGAGACTGTTCCAAACTATTAGAATAATTAACTGAGACTGAAGCATTTCTATTTTCATAGTCCGCTAAATTCTCGGTATCAGCACGACTACCTAGTCTTTCAAAAAGAAACGAAACGCTATTATGGTTTTGGGATGCAGAGTGAAATAAAGGATGAGGCTCTTGGGAGCTCCCCAAACGCAAATTGGGTGTGCGACCTGGAAGCATATAGGGATGGAAACGATGACTCAGAGCTGAATTCGTAGACATACGCAAACCTCTAAAATTGATTACCAAAAAATATTATTTTCTGTATTAAAAAGTAATATCATGATGTTAAAAGTTAAAAATATATTAATAAAACATACCATTAATTTATGGGTAATTTTTACCTAACCAAAAAAAGCTTTTCAGTCAATTCCAAAACTCAATAATTTTATATTTTACAAAAAATAATTTCGGTAATCTTTTGACGGTTTGGGGCACTACAAACTTAGGTGTTGGCAAGAAGCAGGAAATATATGGCTAAGTTTAATTTTTGAATTTATGAACGGAGGGAATAGTTGAGCGCTGCAGTCACGAATTTTTGAAACAAAGGGTGGGCTTTGATAGGACGGCTTTTTAATTCAGGATGGGCTTGGCACCCTAAAAACCAAGGATGATTTTCAAGCTCCATCATTTCCACAAGGCTTTCATCAGGACTTTGGCCCGACACAATAAAGCCGGCTTCCTCAAATGCTGTTCGATAGGTATTGTTGAATTCATACCTGTGCCTGTGTCTTTCACTCATAAGCTCAACACCATAAGCCTCAAAACCTTTTGTTTGCCGCTTGACAACGCAATCATAAGCACCAAGCCTCATACTGGCACCTTTGGAATAAATTCTTTCTTGGCTTTTCATCAAATGAATAATTTTGTGCGGTGATGTTTCTGAAAACTCCGCTGAATGAGCATCCTTTAACTTCAACACATGGCGAGCAAACTCAACGCAGGCAAGCTGCATACCTAAGCAAATGCCAAAAAAGGGAATGTGATTTTCTCGTGCGTACTGTATGGCAAGAATTTTTCCTTCTACGCCTCTATCGCCAAATCCACCCGGAACCAAAATACCATGGCACCCCGATAAAAGTTCATGAACATTTGAAGATGATACATTTTCGGAATCAATTCCTACAATTTTTACCTGACTTTCATTCGCAATACCTGCATGGGTAAGAGCTTCATAAACAGACTTGTAGGAATCAGGAGTGCCCATGTACTTGCCTACCACACCAACCACAACTTGATGTTTAGGCTTTTCAATAGCCTCCACAATTTTTAGCCAAGCATCAAGCTTTGGCTGTGCCGTCCAAATGCCAAGGAGCTCTACAATACGCTGGTCAAGAGCTTGCTCGCTGTAAATAATTGGCATTTTATAAATACTATCTGCGTCCAAGGATTCAAATACACTCTCAATAGGTAGGTTACAAAACGTAGATATTTTTTGTCTTACGTCCTTGGACATAGGTTGATCTGCCCTACAAATAAGAATGTCTGGCTGAATACCAATGGAACGCAACTCTTTTACTGAATGCTGAGTAGGTTTTGTTTTTAACTCACCTGCGGCACGTATATATGGTACTAGAGTCACATGAATGAACAAGGAGTGCTCGCGGCCCACATCATTGCGAAACTGCCGAATAGCTTCCAAAAAAGGCAAACTTTCAATGTCGCCGATAGTGCCGCCCACCTCTATAATGGAAACATCAGAATTTTCACTGGCTAGTATAATGTTATTCTTGATTTGATCCGTGATGTGAGGAATCACTTGCACGGTTCCTCCTAGGTAATCCCCACGACGCTCCCTACTGATGACGGCATCATACACTTGACCTGTGGTAAAACTATTGCGTCGACCAAGGTTTGCAGAGGTAAAACGCTGATAATGACCAAGATCTAAGTCAGTTTCAGCGCCATCATCTGTGACAAAAACTTCACCATGTTG
>JAIXXU010000087.1 GCA_027490595.1 Pseudomonadota bacterium | reverse complement strand
CGTTGATAAATCCCTTGCGCCATGCAATTTCTTCTAGACACGCAATTTTTAATCCCTGTCTTTGTTCAATCAGGTGTACATAATGTGATGCTTCTAAAAGTGAGGCGTGAGTACCAGTGTCTAGCCAAGCAAAGCCTCTGTATAAAACTTCTAGGTGCAGGTTTTTTCTTTGTAAATATTGGTTAAGAACATCAGTAATTTCCAGCTCACCTCTAAGCGATGGCTTTGCTTGTTTTGCAAAACTGACCACTTCATTGTCAAAAAAGTACAAACCTGTGATGGCATAGTTAGATTTTGGATCTGCAGGTTTTTCTACGATAGATACAATTTTATTATTTTTATCAAGCTCAACGACACCATATTGGCTAGGATTTTGTACTTGATATCCAAAAATCACGGAACCATTGTTCTTTTTTATTTCATTTTCAGCATTGCTGAGAAGAGAACTAAGACCATGTCCATAAAAAATATTGTCACCTAAGATTAGACAACAGTTGTCATTCTGAAGGAACTCTTCTGCCAGTATAAAAGCTTGCGCAAGACCTTCTGGTTTTGGTTGCTCAATGTAGCTGAAGCGAACACCCCATTGACTACCATCTTTAAGTAGTTCTTTAAATAAAGGAAGATCTCTAGGTGTTGAGATAATAAGTATGTCTCTAATTCCGGCAAGCATAAGAACTGATATGGGATAATATATGAGTGGCTTGTCATAAACAGGCATGAGTTGTTTGCTCACGCAGTGTGTAAGTGGATAAAGGCGGGTGCCTGAACCTCCTGCTAGTACGATACCTTTCAATTTTTACTCTCCCTCTAGTCTCTTGACACGTGAATAAACCTGTTTAGCTTAAGAACGTGCTCGATAAGATGAGCAAATGTGCAACCATAATAGGAGTTTTGTCAATGAGTAACTCATTTCGTCCTTTAAATGATCGCATCCTTTTGGAACGTGTGGAACCAGAAACGAAAACAGCAGGAGGTATATTAATACCAGACAATGCAAAAAAGAAGTCTGAAGAAGCTCGTGTTGTTGCTGTTGGTCAAGGAAAAATTTTAGAAGATGGCAAGCGCAAATCTATGGAATTAAAAGTTGGCGATAAAGTTGTTTTCGGGAAGTGGAGCGGTACGGAAGTCAAAATTGATGGCAAAGAATTTCTACTTGTAAAAGAAGATGAAGTTCTTGCTGTATTTAATTAATTATCACAAAAATAAGTTTTAACTCAAGGGGTTTAATATGGCTAAAATGATTGCTTTTAATGAACAGGCTCTGAAAGAAATTTTAAGTGGAGTCAACATACTTGCTGATGCAGTAGAAGTTACTCTTGGACCTAAAGGTCGCAACGTCTTAATCGAAAAAAGTTATGGTGCACCATTAATAACTAAGGATGGTGTTACTGTTGCTAAGGAAATCGTTTTAGAAAATAAGTTTGAAAATATTGGAGCACAACTGGTAAAAGAAGTTGCTTCAAAAACGAATGATGATTCTGGAGATGGAACAACAACAGCCACAACACTAGCTCGTGCATTGTACCGTGAGGGATTCAAAATGCTTGCTGCTGGTCATGCACCTATGGAACTCAAGCGTGGCATTGAAATGGCTGTTCATGCGGTTGTTGAAAATCTGCGCAAGGTTGCCCGTCCTGTGAAAGGCAACAAAGAAATTGAGCAAGTAGCTTCCATTAGTGCAAACAACGACCCTACAATTGGGCAAATGATTGCACAAGCAATGGAAAAAGTTGGCAAAGACGGCGTTATTACCGTTGAGGAAGCCAAAGGAATTGATACCTACGTTGATGTTGTGGAAGGCATGCAATTTGATAGAGGTTACTTATCCCCTTACATGATTACTGATCAAGAAAGACTTGAGGCTGTTCTAGAAAACCCATACATCTTGATTTTTGAAAAGAAAATTTCAGTCATGAAAGATATGGTTCCACTCCTCGAAGGAATTGCCCGTAGTGGACGTCCTCTTCTCATCATTGCGGAAGACGTGGAAGGCGAGGCCCTTGCAACTTTGGTTCTAAACAAACTTTCAGGCACTCTCAAAGTTTGCGCAGTGAAGGCACCTGGTTTTGGAGACCGTCGTAAAGCAATGCTTGAAGATATTGCTATTTTGACCGGCGGAACGCTTATTTCAGAAGATATGGGCATGAAGCTTGAAAATACGGATGTTTCAGAACTCGGCCAAGCTCTAAAAGTTGTCATAGACAAAGAGAACACCCTTATTACCGGTGGTCGTGGAAACGAAGCCTTGTTAAAGGCTCGTGTCAATGAAATCAAACATCAAATTGAAAAAGCAACGTCTGATTACGATCGTGAAAAGCTTCAAGAACGTCTTGCAAAGCTTGCTGGTGGTGTAGCGGTTATACGTCTTGGTGCCGTAACAGAAGTTGAACTCAAAGAAAAGAAAGCTCGCGTGGAAGATGCACTTAACGCTACTCGTGCTGCTGTAGCAGAAGGTATTGTAGCTGGTGGTGGTGTGGCATTGCTATTTTCTTCTGCATTATTGACTAATTTGAAAGGCGAAAATGCAGAACAACAAGCAGGAATTGAAATTGTTCGCAAGGCGTTGCAAGCGCCTGCAAGAACAATTGCCAAAAATTGCGGTCACGATGCCAGCGTGGTTGTAGACAAAATTCTTTCCAGCTCCAATCCTAGCTTTGGTTTCAATGCTCTGACAGAAACCTATGAAGATCTTATCGATGCTGGCGTTATTGATCCTGTGAAGGTAACTCGCACGGCTCTCCAAAACGCAGCATCTGTGTCCAGTCTACTTCTTACAACAGATGCCCTGATTTCAGACAAGCCTGAAAAGAAATCTGGTGCTCCTGCTGGTATGGGTGGCATGGGAGGAATGGGCGGTATGGGCATGGGAGGAATGGGCGGTATGGGCATGGGTGGCATGGGAGGAATGGGCGGCATGGATTACGATATGTAATCCAGAGCTTTTTCCCTGCTCTGCGTGTTCATTGAGCTCTCAGAATTTTTTGACGTCTTTGTTCCTATGCCTGCTTGATATCTGACTTTGCGAAAGGTCTCTATATTTAAGCAGGTTTTTTTGTAATTATAATGAAATAATGGGATTAAGGCGATTTACTGCTTCATAACCAATAACATCAGCAACCTGTTTACGAATAAT
>JAIXXU010000007.1 GCA_027490595.1 Pseudomonadota bacterium | reverse complement strand
TCATACTAAAATTATGGCTCCTCTTTTCTCGGTATGGAACGAGATTATTCTAAGCTTTTGTCATTCTTACCAAGACAAAACTTCCATAAAAATCAAACTAAATAATCACCTTATTGGTACATCTTCTCAAATTCAGGAGCTTGCAAAAGAACTTTGCCTGGTATTCTCTCAACCACTAAAAATTCAAGAGCTTAAAGTTTCGAAACGTAGCCGTGGTTTTCAGCTTCATAGTAAAGGTTTTCTAAACTTTGTTAGGCAAGCGGGCTTAACTGAAGATTGCGATGGCATTTATTTAAACCTGCAATTTACCACCGATTTTAAAACATTTTGTTTCCCTTCAGAGCTGAATAACGTGAATGATCTTGATTCATCCCACGTGGTCACACTTAGCCCTCTTGTGATAAAAGCTATGGGTTCGAGGGTAAGTCTAAAAAAAATGTTGAATTATATTTTTTTAGAGGCCAATAAGCAAAAAGATGGACGGACACTGGGGCAAACAAACTCTTTTTATGTAGATGTCAGCAATATATCAGCGTTCCACAAAGATTTTCTATCTATGGTGTCGTCACTGTATGACCATGGTGTCTTAGGTTGGACAAGTCAGCCACCAGCGCAAAAGTTATCAGAGATGAAGAAAAAGTTAAGGCACGAAGGTGAAGCTGTTCACGTTGTCTGCGTTTGTCAGTTGTCCGATCAGGTATTTGAGGCAGTTGCCTTAGAACGCCAAGCTGAAGCCAGTCTGTTCTCCTTTCAGAGTGAAAAAATACTTTTGGACAAAGAAGAGTCACTTGAGCTCCAACCACTAGCCTTTTGTTCTCAGCTCTCTGAGCCTAAAGAAGTGAAAAAACCATCATCGAGGCGTCCCTTAGCTCAAGGGCTTTCCATACAAATGGACAAAACAGAAACTAGACCGCCCTTAGACAGGCAAAATTACTTTGGTAATTCTTTGATTTCCCGCTCTAAGATAAAGACTGTATTGGCTCCAAAGTTTTTAGATGATGGCATAGTTCTCAAAAAAAGAAGC
This sequence comes from Pseudomonadota bacterium, assembly GCA_027490595.1. Taxonomy (GTDB): domain Bacteria; phylum Bdellovibrionota_B; class Oligoflexia; order Silvanigrellales; family Silvanigrellaceae; genus Silvanigrella. The sequence continues at coordinate 7,598 of JAIXXU010000007.1, read as the reverse complement.
GAAGTCATAGAAGATATTCATACCAGAGATCTGAAAAAACCTACAAAAAAAGAATTTTCCAAATCGTTTTGTCGGGATCTTACTGACCATGAGTTTCTTATTCTCGTTTCAGAATTTTACGAATCATTAAAGCCTCTTCAGCGGAAGGCTTTCGAGCGTGATCGCAAAGGTATGACAAAGCAGCAATTTAAAGCCTATATGTCTTCTATCTTGCAACGTAAGAAATCCGCTCAATATTTATAAGAGCCGACTACAAATTTAAGTTCCAAAAAATGTCCGTGTAAAAAATATCTTTTTTGCCTTAGTGTTCCTTTGTTTTCCTGTAGACGAAGGAGATTCTAAGTGTGTACTTTTGGTTATTTAGAAGGCAATTGGAAACAATATCTATATGTGAGTCTTGGGTTAATTTTATTTTTTTGGTGTTGGAGAGTGTCCGCATCTACAGATAAAATTCAAAATGAAATTTCTATGGTCCAACAGATCTTGCAGCATGGGCAATCCCCTGATTATTTTGAAAAACAGCAAGCAAACAATATTCTAATTCAATTAAAAGAAATTACAAAAGAAAAATTTAAGAATGGAGATCGTTCAGCGCGTGTTGATTTAATTCTCTTAGTTCAAGGTTTGTTACAAGATGACTTAAATTCTTTGAGATCCTTTTTAACTACTTCTACTCGTTCTATTCTGGTTGAGCAATTTAAACAACAAATTAATGAAAACTATGCTCAAAAATTAGCATTTGCTATGGAAGAAAATCAAGGACAAAAAAATGCTGATTTTATTGTTGTTCTTGATAAACAACACAGTGATTGTCTTGCTTATATTAATGGTAGGCCTATGAGAACTATGGAATTTAATGGGCCTCGAGGTATTGATTATTATGTTGGAATATATTGCAAGAATAATGAATATTCTGTGCAAAAAGTGTCTGCAGATTTTGCTCAAACGTATGTGCCTGTAAAAGCTAATTTTTATGCCCATCAACAAAATGATCATCAGCCGAATAACAAAGAGAGTTTTTCTCCTCATAAGACGCCTTCTTTGTCTCTAGACTGGGGTGAAAATCATCTGGCATTTAAGCTAGGATTGGGTATTGATTATTTGTTTCAGTTTTCTAATGACGTGCCGTTTTATCAATTTTTTTCTTCAAATAGTTCTTGGACATATTCTACTTTTTTAGTTGAAAATAAGGTTTTTGGGTTAGGTTTTGATGGTTCATATGTAAAACGGAATATAGATCACGTGGCTCTACAAAAAAATATCAATGATGAAGGTTTCCTTGTACAGAAAACAAAACGCTGGCAGAATTCAGAGAATTATTATTTTTTTCGGCCATTTTTAAACGTATTTATATATGAATTTCAGGAAAAATTGAAGGTTGAAATTTCTCCGGCATGTCAAATTCTTTTCAATCACAACAGCCTTCTATGGTTCCCTGAAATTGATTTGCTTTCACGGATTAGTTTTATAAATTGGTTTTACCTGCAAGCTAAATTAGGATTAGTTTATACAAACCCTTCCTTGCGCCCACTTTTAGGTTTTAAGATAATATGGCCAGGAAAGGGATAACCATTGATTGCAACACCATGTTCTTCCTGTTATATCCACATCGCGGAGTTCATGAAGTGCTTCATTTTTGTTTTTTGCTTAGTTATTGAGGTTTCCCATGGAAAACAAGCGTTCTCACGGCCGTTCGGCATCACAAAGTCGTCCTATTAAAATCACTCCTAAGTTTACACACAATCCTTTGGGGTCTGTTCTCATTGAAGTTGGTGAAACAAAAGTTCTGTGCACAGCAAGTGTTGAAGACTATGTTCCTGGCTGGATGAGAGGTCAAAGAGGCCAAGGAGGCTGGCTTACAGCTGAGTATTCACTTCTCCCCGGTTCAACCACAGAGCGTTCTCGCCGTGAACGTCAAAATCTCTCAGGTCGTACTCACGAAATTCAGCGTTTTATTGGTCGTTCTCTTCGTGCAGCCATTGATTTAAAACTAATCGGTGACAGAACAATCACAATCGACTGCGATGTTTTACAGGCAGACGGTGGTACACGTACAGCTGCTGTTACTGGTGGGTATGTGGCTCTTAAATTGGCTATCGAAGCTCTTACAAAAATAGGAAAATTGAAAACCAATCCTTTACGAGATGCCGTAGCTGCAGTTTCTGTAGGTCTTATTGATGGTCAAGCGTTAGTGGATCTCGATTACTCTGAAGATTTGCGAGCAGAAGTGGATTTGAATGTTGTGATGACTGCAAGCGGTGAACTTCTAGAAATTCAGGGCTGTGCTGAAAAACGCCCTTTTAGCAAACAGAACTTAGATGTGATGTTGGATGCTGCATCTCGCTCACTGGTAGAAATATTTGAAGAGCAAAATGCAGTGTTTTTATAGTTCTTGACGTTATTATGGCCATCTGCACGTTTTTCTTTTGTATGATACCCTAATTAAGGTTGTTTATCTTAAACGAGGTTTTCATGCATCCTTCTTCTTGGCATTTAAATTCAGAGTGTTTTTCTGTTGACTGTCTAAGCGATGTATTCGGTAAGTCTGAATATCCTTCTCCTCTGAAAGATTCTATTTTTCAGCTTCACGAGGATTATAAGGGTACCATGCGCATCCCGGTCGATTTGCTGAGAAAAACCTCTTTGCAAACAGAAGACCATTCTCTCACCTTTGAACTGGCAGGGCCTCGTGAAAAATTGTTTTGGAACCCGACGTCAGTTGTGGTTGCCATTGTCACATGCGGTGGATTAGCTCCTGGCTTAAATAATGTAATTCAAAATTTAGTCACTATTCTTTGCAGTCGATATAAAGTAGAAAAAATTTACGGTGTTCCTTATGGTTATTATGGATTTTCTCACGATAAAGACACTCATAAGTTTCGTTTTTCTTGGCATAGACTTGATACGACTGCAGTTCAAAACATTGATTTTGAAGCGGGTAGTGTTTTAGGGACAGGACGAGGGCATTCAGATCCTCAAACGATAGTAGATGCTCTCACATTTCGAGGTGTTGATCTTCTATTTACCATTGGTGGAGATGGAACCCTTGCTGGTGCTGCAGAAATTTATGAGGAAATCAAAAGACGCCAACTTCCCATAGGACTCATCGGTATTCCAAAAACGATTGACAATGATGTGCTTTGGGTAAGTAAAACATTTGGATTTGAGTCAGCTGTTGGTAAGGCTGTTGAAGCATTACGCTGTGCGCAAGCCGAAGCACGAAGTACTTATAATGGTGTCGGGATTGTTAAAATCATGGGGCGCAACTCAGGTGCGCTGGCAGCAACGGCTAGCATGGCATTAAATGGCATTGATTTTGTCCTGATTCCTGAAGTGCCGCTGGTTATAGATGGAGAACATGGTTTTTTAAACATAGCCATCAATAAGGTTTTGGAAAAAGGACATATTACGATAGCAGTTGCCGAAGGGGCGGGACAGGATCTTTTTCCTGAGCATAAGACCGAACGAGATGCTAGCGGAAATGTGAAGCTCAAGGACATTGGAATTTTATTAAAAGAAAAAATAGCTCAGGAATTTGTTAAGCGTGGTATCGAGTACAATATCAAATATATCGATCCCAGTTATATTTTAAGAGCACAACCTACATCTACAGAAGATAGCGTTTTTTGTGCTTATTTGAGTCAAAACGCTGCCCATGCTGCTATGGCGGGCAAAACTGGGTGCATGATTGGGTATCACTACGGTCATTTTACCTTGGTACCTTTGAAGACGGTCTCTCTAGGAAAGAAGTGTGTTGATGTACAACAAGAACTTTGGGGTTCTGTCCTAGCTGCCACAGGGCAGCCGAGCAATTGGAAGTGAGGATTTTTTTCTAGGTAAAGACTCTTACCCACATCAACATGCTACTTCTTTGGCATGGTTTTTTTCATTAAATTCAATTTTTGTATATTTTGTGTTTTTTAGACGAATCACCAAAAGGAGAGCATAGTGGGTATATCTACTAGAGTAAATCATCTTCCCAGTGTTATCCTTAAAGCCCAAAAGCATCACATTGAGCCTCTTTCAATCAGTAAAAGAAGAATTTTAATTTACTTTCAACAAATAAAAAACCAAGGTTTATTTAACAATGCCATTGAAAAAGAGTTTGTCAGAACTTTCACTAAGGTGCATAATGCTATTAATCCACCTATTTTAGGATTTATTGACATTGATTTTAATCTTTTAGGTCAAAATTTATTTGATTTTATTTCTTCTGAATACAAAAAAAATAATTTTAACTTTGAAGAAAATAAACTTTTGCATTTCTGTAAAAAAATCATTTTTTTAACTGTAATTTTATCTGTGCGCAGAGATGAATTAAAGAAGGATGATGCATTGCCAGGAAAGAATTTTTTGTTTGAGACTCGGTCTGTGACTGCTGTAAAGAAAATATTTTCTACACCTCCCAAGAAAGTAGAGAATTTTCAAAACTTTATTCCAGAACCCGATCTCCCAAATGATATTTTTGACATTCATATCTTCATGGGAAATGAAAGAAAATCACAATCACTCAGAAGTTTACAAGGGCTTTTGAAAATTTCTGAATCACAAGAAGTTAGAGAACATGCAAATGAATTAAATCAACTAGGCTTGCTTGGTTTAAATCCTTACATAGAGCTTGGCCGTTTAAAAAATGAGATAATTATATGGTCTCGGAAGGTGCTCGCTACTTTACCTGTGTCCAAGAAAATTTCAGCTGAAATTAAACTAGTTGCAAAAAAAATTGCGAAAATTGTAAATAATTCCAAGGTTACCTTTGAAGAAAAAGAAAGATATTTGCAAGAAATATCTATGAATTTATATAATTTAATTTCCTGTGAATATTTTTATTATGGTTATTCATATGAAGAAGACAACTTAATTCAAATGTCTAAAGATTTTATCAAGGCTATGTGTATTATTGGGATACATAGAAAAGATTTGTATAATTTAAATCGTCAGGAAAAATTTTCTTTGACCCGCTCTTTAAAAATTTTTTGTGACGCATTTACGACTGCGTCTTCACTCTCTGTTGCGAGAGAAATCAATTATCAAAAACCTTTTCAGAAATTAGAATTCAATATTAACTTAATTTCAGCGGATAGTTTTTACCAGTTTTGTCATTTAAAAAAATTTGTAGATGCAGTACAAAACTTAAATGTACAAAAAAATTCTTACGTTTTAAAAAATGATTGCTCAGTATTTATGTATTCGCAAGGAAAGTACGTTCTTAAAAACTTTGAGTTTGGTGAAAATAAGAAGGCACTTATCTTTGGGAGGCAAAATATACAAGGCGTATTTTATGGTACAGTTAAAATAATGAACGACAACAATATTATATACTACTTAAAAATAAAAAATGGTCGTTATAGAAATGGTGCTTCAGGTTTAAGGGTTATCGATAGAACATTTGTTTTTAAATCTACCTTTGATTTCAATAATTCATCTGTTTATAATCAAGGTGAATTATACTTTTATTCATCGAAGGTTCTTAAGTCTTTTTATGTTTCATCATCGAAAGAACTTGGTGACATGACATACTCTAGCGAAGAGGGCAACGGAGGTAAGGTTACTTTAAAAAAAGAAAAACTTTTTCGGAGTGGTTCAATAGATAAAAGTTTAAATATGGCAGATCAAAATTACAATTATGAGGTGTGTTTTGCCTTAGGGGATGATGAATATATGGAAGAACCTCATCATAAATATAGGGTACGAAATAACAATATACAGCCGTTAGTTTTACGTTTTATACAAAATTAGGTTAGTTTACGTTTTGTTATTTCTATCTTTGCGAGAAAGATAAAACGGCAACAAACTCTATTCTTTTTGTGGTTGTTCTATTCGCCAGATTTTAGTCATGTCAAATACTCGAACATAGTAAATTATTGTAAAAGAAACCACTATTAAAGCTAATCCTGAAAGCGGAAAGAAAGTTTTGTTAGAAAAAAGTCCAATGACAAAGGTGGATGCAGAGGCTGCGCATAGTTGAAGAGTGGCCATCATGCCTGTTACCAGCCCTGCATTTTTAGGATACAAAGCCACAGCCCCTGCTGAAGAAAATGGCATCAAAAGTCCGTTTCCAATGGTAATAAAAAATATCGGCAATAGAATACTTATCATATGTGGATAATGAGAAATGGCAAAGCCTAGCATGCATAATCCACCTAAAAAATTAAAGCCAAGTCCGATAGCTATAATTTGAAGATTATTGAGTTTCGAGGAAAGCCTTCGTCCTAGAAGCGATGCTCCCATATAAGGAAACGAAGCAAAACAAAAGGCATAGCCCACTTCTGTAGGTGAATTCCCAAAAGTGCTCAATACAAAAGGAGTGGCAGCTAAAAAAGCAAAATATAATGCATTAGAGTTCATCATAAACAGAGTGTAACCCAGGAATCTTTTGTCTCGTAACATGGTGGTAACAGCAGGAAGAGAACTTTCCTTTTTAACTTTCTTATCTGCTTTTTTTGGACGAGGCATAATGGGTGAAATAAGAAGAATAAGAACTATGGCCCCGTAGCCAAATAGTACTAAAAAAATAGATTGCCAGTTGAGATTTTCTTCAATATAACCACCTAAAATAGGAGCTATGGCAGGAGAAAATGCCACCAAGGGAATGACAATGGAAAAGGTTTTTGCAGCCAGTTTTTCATCGCACACATCGGGTATAAGTGCATATCCTATGCTTAACCCGCAAGCGGCTCCCATACCTTGGAGCGCGCGAAAGGCAATTAACGCAGAAAGAGAGCCTGCAAAATAACACCCTAAAGAGGCTCCCATGAAAACGAGTATGGCTATTGCTAGGATGAGTCTTCGACCGTATCTATCGGATAGCGCGCCAATCAATACTTGAGAAAAAGCTGTGCTTAATAGAAATGTTGTCATTGTTAATTGTACTTGGCTTGCTGGAGCCTGAAAATAGCTGGCAATGGAGGGAAGTGATGGCAGGTAGATATCTGATGCCACAAAGCCAATGGCTGCGATAAAAATAACCAAGGAAACGAAAAAGATATATTGAAGTATATTCATGCACACTCTCATAATTTTTGTTTTAACGAAAAAATCAAGCTTTAGCGGTATAAATTTTCTTTATCAGAAAGCTATAGTGAGTTAAACAGGGGCTAAGGTATTTCTGTTTAAAACCAAGATGCTTTTGATGAGGTCAAATACAATGAGTTCTCCCTTGGGCACAAACCCTGTGTATTCGCAAAGTAGTTTCCATTCTCCAGTAAAATCTGAAAATAAATTCATTCCTGATTCTCCTCCATTAAATCAAGAAGCAAAGGAGAAATTGTGTAAAAAAATTCAAAAAAAGCTTGAAGAACCTGATAAAGACACCAAAAAAAGAGTTGGAAAATTTTTCGCACAAATTTATGACAATCAAATTCTTGAAGGTTTGCCAAAGGGTCTTCGCAAAGAATTTGAGATGTTGCAAAGTGCCAAAACCTCCAAAGCTATTAAATATGAGACTTTTGTTCAAATGCAACAAGAGGTTTTTAGTAGTGTTGATGTTTTGAGTGAATCCTTGAGTGAAGATGGTTGGTCTAGTGACAATGTTCACCTTCTGGCTAAGATTTTTGGGGAATCTTCAGGCTCTGACTATGTGCGTTTAACAATAACGG
>JAIXXU010000059.1 GCA_027490595.1 Pseudomonadota bacterium | reverse complement strand
GTATTTTACAAGGCGGTATTTCTGCAAATATGGAATTTAAATATTTCGAAAGAGGCAACAGCCTGTTGGTTGGTGATGAAATTGTAACTAGCGGCCTAACCGGTGCATTTCCAGCAGGTATTCCCATTGGAAAAGTGGTAAATGTTATTCACAGTGCTGATAGTGTTTCTGAAATTGTACACGTAGAGCCAGCAGTAGATTTTACGGATCTAAACGAGGCTCTCATTTTAATGTCTTCCAATCATGAAGTCGATGTTATCACGAACCAAGGTGGAGCTGATTGGATCAAGCGTTTGTTGGACTCTAATTCAGGAAAAAGCGGTGGCTAAAAAGAATATTTTTCCAGCTAAATTTTATCATTGTCTGAGCTTGATTTTTCTGTCTGCTTTCTTCTTAGCTGTTCAGTCTTTGTTTCTTGCTCGTTCTTCATGGTCTCTTTTTCACATTGATTTAGTTTACCTCATTGCTATTTATGTGAGTTATGAATACAAACCTATGTATGCATTTTTCATATGTTTATCTCTGGCATTCATGATACAATCACAATCGTCTATTCCAGTTATTTTTTTTCACTTTAATTTTATTTTGCTGGTTTTTCTTTCAGGCATTATCAAGCGGTTTTTATCTGTCTCAAATACCATTCCTAAAATGTTTGTTTTTTCTTTTTTTATTTTGATCAAATATTTACTATTTTATTTCATATCTAAAAATAAAATTGGTATAAGTTTTTTCACAATATTCCAAGAACAGTGGCTTAGTTTTCTGTCTACTGTTCTTTGTTCTTTTCTTGTTTATAAGTTTATGGTTTTTTTTGATACCTTTTTTGAATTAAATAAGAAAATGAAAAGCGGTAGAGGTTATGCAGGGTAGTCGTTCAAAATTTCATATTGTCTCTGATCCTAAACGCAGAAATATTATACTTTCGGGGTTTTTTGGCTGTACTGCTTTGATCACCGCCAGGCTTTGGTACCTTCAAATTATTAGGGGAAATGATTTTTCAATTGCAGCAATTAAAAATAGAATTCGTGAAATTGCAAGACCCGCCCCTCGAGGTCTTGTCTACGATAAAAACGGAAAAACACTCCTATCTAATCGGTTGTTTTTTGATCTGATTATTATACCCCAATACCTTCAAAATCGTGATAAAACCATATCTATTTTATCCGACCTTTTTCATATACCAAAGGAAGTTATTGAGAGAAAGCTTCTTGAATCACAGTCTAATCCAAAATTTGTTCCAGTTCGTATCAAAAGAAATCTTTCACTACATGAAGTTGCTACACTTGAATCAAATAAATTCTTTTTGCCAGGTGTTGACGTAGATTCTGCTCCAAGGCGAGATTATTTGGGAAATGAGTCTGCACATTTGTACGGGTATCTTGGTGAAGTTACACTAAAAGAGCTTGATATTTTAAATGCATCCTCTCCTAATTATTCTTATCGTGTTGGTTCCATTATTGGCAAAACAGGAATTGAAAAAAAATATGAAGAATTTTTGAGAGGGGGGGAGGGCAAAGAAGCTCTTCTTGTAGATGCACTCGGGCGCCTTCAACTTGATGCTGACTATAATTTTGCTTTGAATTTGAGTAAGCCTGCTGAGCGTGGCAATGACGTCCATTTGACCATTGATTCTGATTTACAAAATACCGCCATTGAGGCCTTTCGCAATAAAAATGGGGCTGTTTGCGCCATGGATCCAAATTCAGGTGCCATTTTAGCTTATGTTTCTAGTCCAAATTATAAATTATCTATGTATCAAGATGGCCTGAATGGTTCAGACTGGCAGTCGTTACGTTCAAATCCTTTTAAACCACTGTTAGACAAAGTTACTGGCGGAGCTTACCCCCCAGGTTCTACATTTAAAGTGGTGACTGCTATTGCTGCGCTTGAAGAAGGTGTGGTGAATATTGATCATACATTTAACTGTCCTGGCTACTATTCTTTAGGGCGAGGCAGGTGGAAGTGCTGGCAGCATCGCGGACATGGTGTGGTCAATATGCCTTTGGCCATCCAAAAAAGCTGTGACGTCTATTTTTACAATGTGGGGAATTTGCTTGGCATAGACCGCATTGCAAAATGGGCAAAAATTTTAGGTCTTGGTGAAAAAACTGGCCTCGATTTAAATATGGAATTATCCGGAATTGTGCCTTCTAGTGAATGGAAATTGCGTACAAAAGGGTTGCCTTGGCAAAGTGGTGATACCATCAACTGTTCTATTGGACAGGGTTTTAACTTGTACACACCCCTTCAGATTTTATCCATGTATTCTTCCATAGCAAATGGTGGGAAGCTATTTAAACCTTACTTGATGAAAAAAGTTGTGGACAAAGATGGCAAGACTTTGCTTGAGGAGAAGCCTACGCTAGTTCGTGAGTTGAACATCAAGCCTGGAAATCTTGCAGCAATTCATAAAGGTCTTTTTGATGTGGTGAATGGGGCAACGCCCACTGCTCGCAAAGCCAAAGTTCCTGGTTTCTTCGTCTCTGGAAAAACAGGTACAGCTCAAAACTCGGCTTTAAAATTCACCAAAGGTAAATCTCGTGAAGATGTGTCGTTTCAAGCCCTAGATCATGCTTGGTTTGTTTGCTTCAGTTCTGCTCTTGATCCCTTAAAAGAGGGCGCGAACAAACCTGAAATTGCTTTGATTGTGTTTAGCGAATTTGATGGGGGCGGAGGTGGTGCCAATGCAGCTCCAATTGCCTCAACAATCCTCAAATCTTACTGGAGAAAGAAGTATCCAGAGCGTTTTAAACAAGACAGTTCCTTAACAAGTTCATCTATGTCAGTGAAGGTACATTCAGGCGAGGACCTACACAGTAGTTCCTCTGGGATGCATATTCCGTTACCAGATGATGAAATTTCTTCTGAAGATCAGATGCTTCCTAATCCTATCTCAACTCTAGAGAACTAAAGTTTTTGCATGTAAAGGACTTTTCCGAATGTTCACTCTTATTTCTGCTGTCAAAGAAAAGTTTAAAGGCGTTCCATGGATATTGCTGTTAACCGCTTATGCTATCATTTTTGTTGGTCTTTATAATACGTATAGCACTACTGTAGCAGGTGTGAATCCGAAGCAATTTTATGACCAAGTTATTTTTGTTATTGTCGGTACATTTGCTATGTTTTTTATTGGAGTTCTTATTGATATTAGAAATCTTGAACGAGTCAGTTCTTTTATTTATGTGGTTGTATCTTTGTTGCTTCTTGCTGTTGACGTTTTTGGTAAAAATGCCAAAGGAGCTGAGCGGTGGTTAGCTCTTGGACCCATTCGTATTCAGCCCAGTGAGTTTGCAAAATTTGCTATTATTATCATGATTGCTCGCAGCTTCTCTGTGATGAAAGACTATGAATTTAGCTTGGTACAACTTTGGAAACAGTTTGCTCTCATTGCTCTGCCTTTTCTTCTTATATTAGCTCAACCTGATTTAGGTACAGCTAGCCTTATTTTGCTTATTGCTGTTGTGCAGATGGCCACAGTGCGCGTTAATATCAAAAGTATTCTGGGATTGGGTTTCATTGCATTAAGTTTGATGACAATCGCCTGGAATTTTATTTTATATGATTATCAAAAGCAAAGAGTTCTGACTTTCTTAAATCCAATGCTTGATCCTCGTGGGAGTGGGTACCACTCGATACAAAGTATGATTGCTGTTGGTAGTGGCGGACTTACAGGACAGGGGTTTGGTCAAGGTACACAAGCAAAACTAAATTTTTTACCAGAACGTCATACAGACTTTGCCTTTTCTGTTTGGTCAGAAGAGCATGGCTTTATTGGATGTTTGTTTCTTGTTGTGCTTTTTGCCTTGTTGGTAACTCAAATTTTTCAAATTGCTGATAGGGCCAGAGATTCCTATACGTCTATTGTTGCTGTTGGTGTAGCAGCTTTTTTTCTCCTACATTTTCTTATCAATATCAGTATGGTGATAGGAGTTTTTCCTGTAGTTGGCGTTCCTCTTACATTTATAAGTTACGGGGGTACGCACATGTTGACAGCTCTTTCTGCATTAGGACTAGTTGTGGCAGTTGAGAAAAAACGAGCCTACGTCTCATCTTCTTTTGGTTAAAACAGACATGCGAATTATTGGAATTGACCCAGGCACCAGAATCGCTGGATACGGCATTATTGATGTGAATTCCAAAGGTCGCCCTGTTGCCGTTGCTGCAGGAGCATGGTGTTTGGAAATTCAACAAGATGAACAAAAAAAATATCCACTTCCTGCACGCCTTGGCACATTGGTTCTGGAGCTTAGGCGTGTTCTGGAAGTATATAAGCCTACTCATTTGTGTTTAGAGCAATCTTTTGTTGCCGATAATCCCAAGACAGCAATGTATCTTGGACATGCTCGGGGTGTGATTTTAGCGGAAGCTTATCTCAATGCCATGATAATCTCTGAAATTAGCGCGACCTCTGCCAAGAAAGCGATTGCAGGGCACGGCCGAGCTGCTAAGCAATCTGTGGCACGAGTAATGAGTCAGCTTCTTGGTTTCTCGTTGGAAAAGCTTCCTCTAGACGCTACAGATGCCTTAGCAATAGCGTATGCTGATGCGTTAAGATTAAGAAGTCTTTCCATTGCAAAGTAGCAATAAATTTTATTTCTTTTTGTTTTTTTTT
>JAIXXU010000113.1 GCA_027490595.1 Pseudomonadota bacterium | reverse complement strand
ATTATACCGTTATTCGTTACCAGTAATTTTGGCATGACTACGAATAAATGCGATGACCTTCAATACATCATCCGGCTTGAGGCCATCATCTGGTGCCATTAAACCAAACCCTTTAGCCCCCATGCCACCATTGGTGCCATGCCAGATGGTTTCAAACATGCCTTTATTGGTGGCATTTTTGGCATATCTAAAATTATCGCCAATCAAACCTGGACCAACAGCCCCTTCACCATGGCCGCCATGACAGGCCACACAAGAAAATAAATTAAATTTTTTCTTACCTTCTTTAATGGCGTCTTCGTTACCAATGTAAGGGTTTTTACCCGACGCTAAAAACTCCTTAGCCGCTGCGGTATCAAACATTTTGAGGTCGATCTGCATGGGTTGACCATCTTGAGTAGTGACAAACTGAACTGCTTTGATATCACTGTCAGCCTGTGCTGCACCACTACCTGTGCTATTGTTGTTACATGCGGCCAGCATCGCTGCCAGCATCGTTGCTAAAAGTACATTTCTCATCATTACCCCCATTTGTTCAATCGTTATTTTTGTAAAAAAAGACGGTTTTTAATGTTGTTTTTAATAGGCTACCGTTCAGTTTTATTGTGCCACAAAAACAAAAAACGGTCACCAAGGTGACCGTTTTTTTATTCGGAACGAATTACTCGTTACCTGTGGTGCCTACATTGCTGTTACTGCGAATGAAAGCAATTACTTTCAATAATTCATCTGGTTTGATGCCATCATCTGGAGCCATCAAGCCAAAGCCTTTAGCGCCCATGCCGCCGTTCGTACCATGCCAAATCGTTTCAAACATACCTTTGTTTGTCGCATTTTTTGCATAACGGAAGTTCGCACCAATCAAGCCAGGTCCAACAGCACCTTCACCTTTACCGCCATGACAGGCGACGCAGGAGTAGAGGTTAAAAATCTTTTTGCCTTTTTTGATGGCTTCTTCGTTACCAATGTAAGGGTTCTTACCAGTAGCCAAGAATTCTTTTGAAGCGTCTGTATCAAACAATGCTTTGTCGATATTGATGGTTGAGCCGTCTTGAGTGGCTGATAATGTGATCTCAGCCATCGCACCTGTGGCAAATGCCATCAAGGAAACCAACAATGCTGATTTAAATGTGTTGCCTAACATGTTTTCTCCTAATCCTAAACAAAATGAGCAACGCTAACTGATGAACCTAAAACAATTAACGCATGCACATTTAACGAATCGTTCCAGAAACGGTTGACGAATACTTCTGAAAAAAATTACAGAATGTTTCACTAAGCCATCTCAAAACAAGGCCACGATTCTACTGTGTTTCTATGGCCTTGTCATTACCAACTGCCTGTTTTTAAAACTTTTTCATCTTCAATGTTATTTTTTGTAGACGCTATCTCCTTCAACGACTGGCACAGTTGGAATGCCGTAATCCTTGAGAATTGCATTAATTTTATCTTTATTGCGCTCTAAAGACTCATTGATTAGTTTCATGCGGTCTTTATCCTTCATACGAACGGCCACTGAGATGTTCCAATACTCTTTACCCTTCAAATTGACCTTGTTGTACTCAGGAATCAAGCGGACTTCTAAAGGCACTTTAGATTGTTTGGCATAGTAGCCTGCAATCGGCCCCCACATGACGGCCACATCAATGTCACCCTTGACAAGGTCATCAATAATAAAGCTGGTTGGTAAATTCAAATCACGTTGCAAACGGTAAGGTCTTGCATTGGTCATGAGATTGAAGTCATTCAAAGGAATCGTTGCTGGGCTTTTGTCCACAATACCGATAATGCCTTTTTTCAAATCTGGTGAATCCCAGTTTGTAATATCGTAGTTGCTATCTTTGCGCCAAACAAACACATGGCCTGAACGGTAGTATGGCTTGGACGTACGCAACCCATCAAAATCAGAGGTCATACCGATAATGACATCACAGCGCATCGCATTAATCGTATTACGCAAGAAGCCTTGACGGTTGTAGGCATATTGATAAGTCAGCTTTTTACCAAGATCATCTGCCAACACCTGCGCAATCTTGTCTTCAAACCCTTCTAATTTGATGTTTGAATATGGCATATTGTCTGGATCTGAACAGACTTTAAATTCTGATTCATCCGCAACGCGGCGGACTTCACCAATGCGGCCTTCATCCGGATTAATGGACGGAATATCGATCTCTTCCGCAAACACCACACCTTGTGTGGCAAACAGCATCGCAAACGCACCCAGTAAATTCCTTGTAGTTCTCATTTTGACTTCATCCTTATTGTGATTGTGTCTTGTCGTTTTTGGAGCCTACCTTTGCTCAAAAGTTCTACCGACCTACGACAAAGTGAATCATCTTATCTTGAATGCGTTTTGATTTGTAGCAAAACGCATTTAATTTCTATGAACGCTGTTTTGATTCATGAATATCATGAAAAAAAACACCCTGCCGAAGCAGGGTGTTAAGGAGTCAACGTATTACTACGTGTAAATTAAGACTAGCTTAAATTACAGTGAGAAAACGTTCAGTGCACCGCCGCCAGGAGCAGCGTTGTACTTGGTCAACTCTTTGTAACCACCAGCAGCACCCAGTGCGTCTGTGTCGTTGGTCATACCCAAGTTCATCGCAACACCAGCCCAACCGCCGATACCGGACAGTACGCCAACGTATTGTTTACCCTTGTTGCCGTATGTGAATGCATTACCAATCACGCCGGAACCAACTTGGAATTTCCACAGTTCTTTACCGCTTTGTGCATCAACAGCTTTGAACCAACGATCCAAAGTACCGTAGAACACGATGTTAGAAGCTGTAGTCAAAGCACCGCCCCAAGCAGAGAACTTCTCTTTGTTGTACCAAACTTTTTTGTTGGTCATTGGGTCGTAAGCACCGAAACCACCCATCACGCCGTCTGGACCAGCAAACATAGTCAATGTAGCACCAACCCATGGTTGACCAGCAACGTATTTGGACTCAACTGGCTCGTATGTCATACATACGTGGTTCAATGGTGTGTACATCAAACCAGTTTTTGGAGAGTAAGCAGCAGGCTGTTGGTCTTTAGTACCTAAAGCAGCTGGGCAAACACCCTTAGCGTTGTAGTCTTGGTGAGTAGAAGCAGATGCCAATTTATCAGGTACACCTGTTTTCAGGTCAACACCAGTTGCCCAGTTAACGAATGGATGTACTTTTTCAGCAGCAACTAATGTACCGTTACCAGCTTGCCATGTGTAGATGAAACCGTTACGGTCATGGTGCCATGCGTATGTTTTGCCACCTTTGTCGAACAGGATTACTTCGTTAATACCGTCGTAGTCCCACTCATCGTGTGGAGTCATTTGCATGCCCCATTTAGCCACGCCAGTGTCCAAATCACGAGCAAAAATTGT
>JAIXXU010000071.1 GCA_027490595.1 Pseudomonadota bacterium | reverse complement strand
TAAAATACGAGTGTATCCGCCTGGACGAGTAGCATTTTTTGGTCCTACAGAGGAAAACAACACACCAACAGCATTTTTTGTATACAAAACTGCAGAAGCACTACGACGGTTATTTACACTATCGACTCTGGCCATAGCAACAAGAGGCTCGACAACTTTACGAAGCTCTTTCGCCTTCTCAAGAGTCGTTTCAATAGATGATTTTTCAATTAACTGAGTTGCTAGACCACGAAGCAAAGCCTTGCGGGCAGCACTCTTACGATTTAATTTACGATTATTATGCAAGTGTCTCATAAGTTTCTCCAAATATGCAGTTCAGTAGACAAAATAAACTGCTCTTAAATTCTTTCTCTAAGCTTAGAAAGCTCAAAACCTTCAATTTTCATACCTAGATGAAGTCCCATCTCGGCAAGAAGATCTTTGATTTCGTTGAGCGTCTTACGCCCAAAGTTTTTAGTTTTTAACATTTCAGATTCAGACTTCAATACAAGCTCGCCGATATAACGGATGTTAGCATTTTCAAGGCAGTTAGCTGCCCTTACTGAAAGCTCGAGCTCGTCCACAGACTTGTAAAGATTTTCATTTAAACGAGCATCTACTGTAACTGCTTCGATGGAAGAAATATCATCATCAGCTTCTTGAAAGTTGATAAAGACAGAGAGTTGCTCTTTGAGAATTTTTGCAGCGTAGGCAAGAGCGTCTTCAGAAGTGAGGGCTCCGTTTGTAGTAATCTCAAGGATAAGCTTGTTAAAATCAGAACGCTGACCCACCCGCGTATCAGAAACTGAAAAACTCACTTTTTTAACAGGAGAGAAAACAGCATCAATAGGGATCATATTTACAGGCAAGGATTCTTTGATGAGATCACTTGGCATATAACCTTTGCCCGAACGAACAAGGAGATCAGCTTTGAAATGACCGCCTTCTCCAACGGTACAAATAACATGATCAGGATTTAAAATACGTATAGAGCCATCTGATTTGATATCGGCACCAGTGACAACTTTAGGACCAACGATATCAATTTGTGCACTTTTTTCACCCTCTACATCGAGCCAAACATCGAGAGATTTCAAATTTAAAACAATTTCAGTTACGTCTTCAGAAACCTCTGGAACAGTCGAGAACTCATGCTCAACACCTTCAATACGAACTCCTGCGATGGCAGAACCTTGCAAAGAGGACAGTAAAACGCGGCGAAGAGCATTACCTAGGGTAACGCCAAAACCCCTTTCCAAAGGTTTAGCCACAAAACGCCCAAACACTGCGGAAATATCTTCCTTTTCAATTACATCAGGTCTTAATAAAGCTTTCCAGTTGTTTTGCATTCTTTACCCCATCTTCTACTGGTCTAAACACAACGTGATAAATAGCCAGATTTGAAGTCAATACCCATAATCCACACGACAATAAAGAAAGCCATGATAAGAAACTTAAAGCTTTCCTTAAAGAAGAGCAAAACTCACTTGGAGTAAAGCTCAACAACAAGCTGCTCACGAACAGGAATATGAATATCTTCCCGAGGTGGAACCGCAAGTACTTGACAAGTCATAGCAACGTGATCTGCTTTCAACCAAGCAGGCACGCCATGACCATCACGCTTGCAAGATTCAGTGGATGCCAAAACGGCAGGAATACTTTTGCTGGACTCAACAACAGAAACAACGTCAGTAGGCTTTAATACACAAGAAGGCATGTTACATCTCTTCCCGTTTAGTAAAATATGATTATGACGGACAAGTTGACGAGATGCTCTTCGGCTAGAGGCAAATCCTGAACGATAGACAATGTTGTCAAGACGCAATTCAAGATTTTGAATAAGCGCCTCGCCAGTTTTGCCTTTAGCTTGCACAGCAATTTGAAAAATACGACGAAACGGAGCTTCTAAAACATTGTAAATGCGCTTTAAGCGTTGTTTTTGACGAAGCTGAATGCCAAAGTCAGACATTTTAGAACGAACGTTTCCGTGTTGACCTGGAGCGGTTTTTCTTTTATCAACCGCACATTTATCAGAATAGCAACGCTCACCTTTAAGGTAGAGTTTTTCGCCTTCCCGTCTGCAAAGACGGCAAGCTGGACCAGTATAACGAGCCACAACAATTCTCCATGATTAAGAACTTAATGAAAGAATAATCCATCCAAACAAGCAGCCGCGTTGCAGGACGGAAAAAAAACTAAACCCGACGGCGCTTCGGCGGACGGCATCCATTGTGAGGAACAGGAGTTGAATCTTTGATCGAGGTTACTTTCAGCCCCGCAGCAGAAACTGCACGAACTGCAGACTCACGACCTGAACCAGGACCACTCACGACGATGGAACAAACCTTCAGTCCATGCTCCATGGCTAAACGAGCAGCATCTTCCGCAGCAACTTGTGCAGCAAAAGGAGTACTTCTTTTAGAACCTTTAAAGCCTTTTTTTCCTGAACTAGACCAAGACAAAACATCACCATTAACATCAGCAAATGTAATGATTGTATTGTTAAAACTAGCTTGAATGGTAACGATACCAGTTTGCACATTTCTTTTTACGCGCTTCTTTTTGGAAGCAAACTTGTTACTCACAACCTAACTCCTAAATAAGGTTATTTCTTCTTGTTAGCGACAGTCTTTTTAGGACCCTTACGAGTACGAGAGTTTGTTTTGGTACGTTGACCACGAACAGGTAAACCTTTTCTGTGGCGTAAACCGCGATAACAACCCAAGTCCATAAGACGCTTAATGTTAGACTGCACAAGACGACGAAGATCGCCTTCGACCGTATGGTTGGAGTCGATCATTTTACGAATAGCATTGATTTGATCGTCGGTAAGAGCATGAGTGCGCATACCGGGATTAATATTAAGAGCCGCAAGAATTTTTTGTGAAGACTTGCGACCAATGCCGTGAATGTATGTGAGAGAAATTTCAACGGTCTTCTCACGAGGAACGTCGACTCCAGCAATACGTGCCATAAAAAATACCTCTTAATTAACCTTGACGTTGCTTATGCTTTTTGTTTTCGCAGATAACCCTGACCACACCTTTGCGACGGATTACTTTACATTTATCACAAATGCATTTCACACTAGCTCTTACTTTCATGAGACAAACTCCTTAAACCTTTACTTTGC
>JAIXXU010000236.1 GCA_027490595.1 Pseudomonadota bacterium | reverse complement strand
TATAATTTATGATGCCTTGATTCGAGCTTTCTGTCAGTGCCACTTGTGTGAGATCTCTTGCATTTATTTCTGAATTCGTAATAACCCTATAAGGAATTTTTGCCATAATTAAAATGCTACGAGATTCTCCGAAGGGAGAATCAAAGTTTTTTTGACCACGAAGATAAACGTCACCGCCAGCTTCAAGTCCAACAATTTCCATTTTAAAAATTTTTAGTGGCTCAATTTCTGATTTGTCAGTTGAATCTTTTGACGTGCTGTTGAGTTCTTCAGGAATTGTAATTGTAACAATATCTCCAAGACGGGATGGTTTAAATTCTGTAAAAAAATTTTGTGGTGAATTTGAATCAGCCCAAATGCTGCCCGTAGAGGATCCTGTTTCATGAGATTTGATGCTTAAATTTTGTCTTTTAATAAAAAGTTCTTGTTTCTGTTTGCGTGGTGTTTTAGCAAGACGAGAATTAACCTGACGTGATGTGTTTTCCTGTGGTAATTCAACGGCTGAAATGCGCTGAAAGCCCTGCGGTGCCTGGCAGCTTACTAAAAAGATTGTCATGGCACAAAACATCATTACTACAGTAACTTTTAAGAGTGATTTCCCCATAATGTCTGGAGGCATATTGGAAAAATAATCCCATTTTATATATATAAAATCAAAGTATCTAGAAAAATATTTTATTCCATTTAAGTATTTTTCTAGAGCTTTTTCATAGGCGTTTTGTGGTTGTTCCAGGCTTTCATTGTCATCTGTAAACATAAGAAACCTCTCCTGGGCCCATCACTTTTGATTCAATTGTCGTTTGAGATGGATATGAACTTTTTGAGAAAAATGAACGAACTTTTACTGGAATTACTTTTCCGATAGATCCTTCTTGTAACGCTTGTCCAGTACTTTGGATAGTAAGCCCATCATTTTTCTGAAGAATCACTTTCACAAGATCATTCTTATGAATAACAACGGGATAGACATGTTTTAAGGATATTTTCCAGACATTGCTGTTTCTATGATTTGTAAGAGTTTGAAAGGAAAGGGTAGGAGAATCGGTACCAGATACTTCATCAACTACAACAGAGTTTAAATCCAGTTCCATTGTTTCTGTAAGTGAAGTAGGACATCTCAAGCACTTTACCTGCCAATATTCATTGTTGGAAAGATGATTGGTTTCAACTAACGCCCAATTTTCATGAATATGTTTTAAGGCAAGTGAAATTATGTCTTTTTGTGACTCCGCAACAGATGTTGAGGAAGAAAGGCTTTTGTATTCAATATATGTTGGGGGAACATGGTCAATCATTGTTTACCTTGATTTATTATCCAATCATTTGATTAGTAGAAGCCATCATTTCTTCGCCAGTTTTTACAACTTTGCTGTTAAGTTCATAAGCTTTTTGTCCCATAATCATGTCTACCATTTGAGAGACAATGTTTACGTTGCTTGCTTCCAATTGTCCTTGTTGGATTACCCCAGTACCGTTGTCTCCAGGATTCGTGATATTAGGTTCTCCAGAAGCAGGAGTTTGAGTAAAAAGATTTCGTCCCATAGCACTCAGACCAGCCGGGTTGATAAAGTTAGCCAATTGAATTTGTCCAAGGTTTCTAGGCTCAATTTCTCCGTTAACTTTTGCGGTTACCAAGCCATCGATACCAATTTGAAGTTGAAGGGCATTATTTGGGATGATGATTTCAGGAATGAGAGGAAGACCTTCCCCTGTAACTAGGCGACCATCGGCGTTACGATGAAACGATCCATCTCGACTGTAAGAGACGCTGCCATCTGGCATTTGAACTCTAAAAAAACCTTTTCCTGTAATTGCCACGTCAGTGTCTTTATTTGTGATTTTCATTGAGCCTTCTTCAAAAGACTTTTCAACTGAAACAAGCTTAGCTCCGTTTCCCACTTGAACACCACTTGGTGTCACGGTTCCATTTGTGGTCTGAAGACCAGGAGCACGGACGTTTTCATAGAAAAGGTCTTGAAAATTAGCGCGGCTCGCTTTAAAACCTGTGGTGTTTACGTTTGCTAAATTGTTGGCAATTGTATCTATGAGTTGTTGTTCGCAGTCCATACCAGTGGCGGCGGTGTTTAAGCTCCTAAACATGGAGAGCTCCCTGTTTTTTTGTATCAATAAGATTTTCTTCTGAATTCATAGGATAAAAGATTCTTAGCGAAGACTTGAGAGCAATACTTGCCGCCATCATTTTTATGCTGGGCAAAAATATCCAGGAAAGAAATTTGTGTAGGTTCGTGAAATAAAGGGGATAGCTCTTTTTTAGAATTTGTTGTTGGCTTATACTTTTAACGAAAAGTGATTTAATATATTATGATCAGAATTGAAGAACTTAAAAAAAATTATGGAAAAAAAATTATTTTAAACAGTGTTTCTTATCATTTTCCTGTGGGAGAACGAATTGCATTGGTAGGTGCAAATGGAGCAGGAAAATCTACCTTGCTGAACATTTTATGCGGTCTTGAAGAACTTGAGGCTGGCAAGGTTCTCATTCCTTCAAGTGTGCGCATTGGTTACTTGCCTCAGGAACCCAACCACAATCCTAAAAGTACTGTTTTGGAAGAGGCTATTTCTGGGTGTCTAAAACTAGCTAAAATTCAAAAAGAGCTTGATGAGGTTTTATCTAAGATGGAAACCTCCTATAGCGAAGATGTGCATAAAAAGTATGACAGATTGGAAACCCTGTGGCGAGAAAGTGGTGGCGAAAGTTTGCCATCTTTAGCAAAAAGTATTTTGGTTGGTTTGGGCTTTCAAACGTCAGAATTCGAGAAAAATCCCAAGGATCTTTCTGGTGGATGGCGTATGAGACTTGAGCTTACTAAGGTATTTCTCAATGATCCAGATTTTCTTATACTTGATGAACCTACGAATCACTTAGATTTGCCAAGCCTTATTTGGGTAGAAAATTATTTACAAAATTTTTCAGGCACGCTTTTGTTTGTCTCTCATGATCGAGATTTATTAAATAAGCTATCAACTATTACGCTTCATTTAACGCAAGGAAAGTTGAATTTTTACAAGGGTAATTTTGATTACTTTCTAAATGAACGTGAAAAACGAATGGAGCTTGACACCAAGTCTAAAGAGCGGTTGCAAAAACGAATGGCTGAATTGGAAAGATTTGTGGAGCGATTCAAAGCAAAAGCTTCTAAGGCAAAGCAGGCACAAAGTAGAATGAAAATGCTATCCAAGATGCGAGACTTGGAAAGTGAGGTTGACGTCGAGACATCTCCTGAAGAAATTGTCTTCCATTTTCGACCACCTCCTCAAAGTGGCAAAGAAATTATAAATATGAAGAACCTCAGCATTGGTTACAATCCCAAAAAGGCATTGGCTAAAAATGTAAATTTAAAAATATTTCGTGGTCAAAAAATTGCTGTCATTGGTGCAAATGGAATTGGAAAGTCTACATTATTAAAAACAATTTCTGGTGTAGTTTCCCCTTTAGAAGGTGAGTTTGAGTTTGGTCATAACGTCATGAAAGGTTATTTTGCACAAGATCAACTCGATTATTTTGATGAAAAAAAGACATTACTTGAGAATTTACTTGATATTTCTCCTATGATTACAGAACGTCAAGCAAGAAAAACTATGGGTAGTTTTTTATTTAAAGGCGATGATGCTTTTAAAAAAGTAGGTTTTTTATCTGGAGGAGAAAAAAGCCGCTTAGGACTTGCAGCCTTGTTATTACAAGATGCTAATTTTTTGATCCTTGATGAGCCAACAAACCACTTAGATATGTCTAGTTGTGAGATGCTAGCTCAAGCTCTGGAAGAATATGAAGGTTCTGTTTTCTTTGTCAGCCATGACAGAATATTTATTAATGAAGTTTGTACACATATTTTTGCTATGACGCCCGATGGCAGAAGTGCATTGTTTCAGGGAAATTTAGAGGATTTTTCTCACCTTGCTGAAATTAGCGGATTTCCCAATATTCTTGGTAAGTAAGCTATCAAGCCACGAGATATGGTGGTGTTGGCGGAGGGTCGTCGTCAGGCACGGTAGTTTGGTAACACTCTTTTAAGGATTCCGTTTGAGATGCTAAGTCCCATCTGTAGAGTACGCCGGGTTTTTCTTGGCACCAAAATTGAATTCCTACAGTTGTCATTAGGTATTTTTCAAAATTAAGAAGCCTTGTTGTTCCATTTTGAAGTTTGATAGCAATTTTATTGTTGATAAAATTTACATTTGTTACCATTTCATACATTGAGCCTTCAAGCCAAAGTAAGGTTGAATTGTCCTTTTGTAATTCAGCAACTCTTTTTTTTATCAATCCTATATTCATAAAAAGGCCTCCTGCCATTATAAAAAATACATCCAGTATTTTTAGAGCACGCAATCTCTATATTGATAATGTGTTCTTAATTTGTGTTTCGGCTCACTTAATAATGAGATGCAGGTAAATTTAGCTTGGTATTGACAAAAAAACGTTAGCTTTTTCTATGATTGAGATATTTTCGATTAAGGTTCAGTGCTGCATGAATATTGCTGAGATCTTCAATTGTTGAGGATAAATTTTCTTCATTCTTACCATTAAATTGTTTGAAATATTTTTTGTTTAAGTGTTCTAAATAAGTGAGGTGGCTTTGAAGCAATTCATGAGCTAAACCTGAATCTAAATTTTTTAAGCTATTGAGAAATTCAAAGTCACTCAATAACTCTATATTTTCATGAATAATTGAATTACTTTTTTGTTTTTTGCATTTCGAGTTCATGATTTTTGGTCCAGGTTTTCAATAGGATGACTTATCTTATGCGCTAGTTCGGGTAAATTTTGCCCAAACTTTACCCGCTGTCGAAAATCACTTTATTGCTGTAATTTCTCGCCTATATGAAACTAAAGTTTGCAAGTGTAGAATTTTAAAAATATTTGTTTTTAGTTTTCTTTATGAGGGTAAAGCCGATGGCGGCATCTGCAATACGTCTTCATGATACCTTATGGACTCCCAGCGGAGATCCCGTTAGCGTTACAAAGGTTGATTCTAACGCTGGGACAGTTTCAGTAAACAACGACTTCAGTGAAATTCAGAAAAACGTTAAATTTGGTGTGAAAAATGGCTTAGATGAAGCTTCGCGACAAACCTTTTCCCAAACTATGGCCCAGGTAGATAATTCTGACAAACAAAAAGCAGTAAATGATCTTTTTGAAAAAATCAAAAAACTTAAAACAGACCGCGCCGATCCCAGGCTTTTGCGTTACTTAAACAATGAACTGCAATATACAATCACAAAAGAACGAGTTCTCCCTGTTGGCTATTCAATGGATGCAAAAAATTTTGAAGTTTAATGATTTAGAAAGGATTCACTGATGATTGGTATACATTCAAAATCAAAATATGACGCTCTTGAGGTTGGAGACTTGGTTTCTACCACAGGCAATTTTTCTCAATCAGGGGTGGTTGTTGAGAAAAAAGCTGACAATCAAATTGTTATTAGTTCAGATCCAAAGGATGTTAGTAAGTACCATAGGTACTCTACGACTACGGGTTTGACGCTCGAAGAAAAAGAAAAATTTAATAGTATCATGGATGAAATTTCTAAAACTCCAAACCTGATTGATGAAATTAGTTTAATCCAGATCAAAATAAATGAACTAAAAAATAAAGAAGATTCAGGCAAAGTTACATCTGTCCTTCAAAATAAACAAGCTGAGCTCATCCGAAAATCGCAAGAACTGCCAATGGTATACGAGGTTGGCGTAGAACAAGTTCAAAGTTAGCTTGTATTTTTTTTCACTGTTTTTTGAACATAGGCTCTTCACAAAAAATTTGCCTAGTGGTATTGTCAAATTGAATTTTGACTATGCCCAGCATGGCCCGTGTAATTTTCCCCTAAGTGCCGAATTTCTACTAGTCATCCGTTTGTCAGAAAAAATCAAAAAAATGAACAGGTACCCGTTGACCCTCTGATTTGGATCAACTATACACAAGACACAAAACAAACGACAATGCTAAGCTTAATCAATCCTGGAAGGCAGACAAAAAAACCCAGGGCTTATGGCCCTGGGTTTTTCGAGGAAACTCTCTGCGAACTAATGGACTTACTTACTTGCTTTCAAATTCGGCATCTACGACGCCATCTTTGGAATCATGTTT
>JAIXXU010000001.1 GCA_027490595.1 Pseudomonadota bacterium | reverse complement strand
CTAAATTACTTAACATCTCTTTTTTGGGCATACTGTTTAAACCCAAAGCAAGCAGTTCCCAATGATAGTAAGTACCTTGAAGAAATATTTCCTACGAAAGAAGGGGGTTTCCTCTTCAAACATCAAGACGAATTATCTTTTGAAAAAGAAGTGAAAGGGTATAATTTTTCAAAAGAAGATAAGTTTTATACTCATCTAAAATTTCGTGCAGACAAAAATGAGTACTGCTTTGCTATCAAAAATCTCTATGATGAACTTACAAATAGTTCCTCAAGCTCTCAGAGTTCAACAACCGAAGAAATGCCTCAGGAATATTCTTTTCTTGTAGGCTATCTATTGACTCGCATGTCCCTTGGACTTGAAAAAAATAACGCTTTCAGTTTTGTCTTTAAATATGCAAGTATAATATTTTTTGAAAAATTAGGTTTAAAAAAAGAAAACTTCGTAAATGACATCTGGACGATGGACTATGGAAGACTTTATGAGAACTATTTCTATAAAAATGGAGCCTGGCGAAAAGAAATAGATAACGCGTTTACAGCTTTGTGGACGTAAAGTTAGACAATGCATCTACGCCTTTTATCATTTGCCGTTGAATTGCATCCCTTAGGCTAATTTGAGCGTCTTTTTGAGCGAAACGCCTCATTTCTTCTAAAATAAAATGTTTTGTTTGATACTGAGAATCTCTCAAAATAAATTGTTTTCCCCTCCTGTTTGACAAATTAAATATCAACGGAGCACGTAAGTTTGCACTCATCTTCTTGGGATCCGGCGGGATAGTCACAATCACTGAAACCACAGCCTCATCTGCTGCCTTAAGATTTAAACTAGACACCTCTTCATCAGTCACCTCAACCATATAGTCAGGACGAAAGATCAAAGGGCTTATGACAACAAAAGCCAAGTCTGGATCTGATACCGACTGTAGCCATTTAAATGGGGAATCAGCATCGTGATCCAGAAGCACAAACTGAGTCAATTCCGAAAAGCCGATGAGACCCTCAGGGATAAGAATGATATCTTTGTCATCAACTTCGATCTGGCCAAAACGAGACGCTTCAATGATCACAACGACACCTCCTCTAAAAATATCTCATAACTATGAGTCGAAAATAGCGGAAACAAAAGAAAACTTCAAGTTGAAAAAAAAATGTAGAAATCTTAGGAAGCGTCAAAAAAAGAGATGAAATTAAAATGCCTCAATTAATTCAAGAAACCAATCGATTAAAAACAGTTATCCATCGTTTTATCATCTTTGCTATCTGTCCCGGAAAGTGCATTATGAATGAAGAAAAAACCAACAAAGACCGAACTCAAGAGTTAAAAGAGACTCTGAAAGAATTGGACAAATTAATTGAAAAAAGAAATTCTCTCCTTGCATCCTATGAAAAAAATTACATGGAACGCATCAAGAACAAAAACTTTTCCACCCCTAAAATCAATAAAGGCCTAGAAGCCAAAAGTTTCCAATTAATGAACCAAAAAACCCAGGAATCAGAACTAAAAATTTTAAGAAAATGCTTATTTAAACTTCATGGCAGAAGAGAAGAAATCAAAAAGGAAATTAAAAATTCAGAGCATCTAAAAGACAATTTTGAATCAAATCAAAAAGCGAGCTAAAGCGTGTATTAAAGTTATCAACAACTTATAATTTTTCTAAAAGATCACGAACCGTAGAACGAGAAATTCCTAAGCCAAACAAAGAACTGGCAACTACATTTGAAATTGATTTACTCAAGCTAAACCTCCTCTCGCCATCTTCCATTTCAAAACTTGGCTGGTGAGCGTCTATAAGTGCTACAGCTTCAAAACCTAAAACAGACTTTAAATAATCAACGCTTGGATGAACATTTTCTACATAAAACTGATATCGACTCAGTAAAGATTTTTCATCATCATCAGCTCTTCCACGTTTTGTAGCTCGTGAAAGCATTTCTTGCTTGCTAATACTTAAGTGTAAAACCTTTATAACAGGGATTTTTACCCTGGCTAAAAACTCCAATAAATGTTGCGCAGCTTTTACTGTGCGAGGGTAGCCATCCAAGATAAAAGGAAATTGAAGCAAATCTTTTTGATGTTCAATATGAGCTGCAATAAAATTCTGTGTCCAACGATTTGGAACCAAAAGACCATTCATCGTGCAAAATTCTAGCCAATCAATTTGACTGGTAAACTTATCCATTCTTGTACGTTGAAAATAAGATTGCATTTCAGGCAAGTAATTTAAAACTTTTTTCACTAAATCGTCGTTGGTGTCGACGCATTGAAAAATATTAGACTCATCAGATATGAGATAATTGTCTGCTAAAAGTTTAGCAAAATCTGGTTCTGATCGAGCACGTTGAAAAGCACTGCGTAAGATATCACCCATTGACAAATGTCGTTGTGGCGGAATGGACATAACGCGAGACAATGCAGATGCAACCTCACCCTTGCCACAACTGGAAGGCCCCGTAAGAATCAGAACCCCTGGCCCTTTCAAAGAAACACTTTCTACTTTTAAGCTTGACTCAAGATCATAAGAGGATGGGATTAATGGCATAGAAGAAACCTTATTTCTCATTGTGAACATGAACTAGTTGGGACATGAAATCATACTGTGCGTCTTTAGCTGCAAACAAAGGCTTACGAAGCACATTCTCACACAAACCAAGAGCATGCATGATGGCTTTGATACCGACAGGATTGGTGAGAGTAAAAACCCCTGTGTTTAAAGCAAACGTCATCTCTTGCAAAGATTTTAACTTTGAAAAATCACATTGCTTCGCAGCAAGTCCTATTTCAGCAAAGGTTTCAGGATAAGCGTTAGACGTAACAGAAATCAGGCCCGAGGCACCATTCAAAAGGGAGGGAATAAACAAAGAGTCATCTCCGGACAAAATAGAAACATCCTTTTGTTTTCCTAGTTTCTTAAGTGCAACATAATGTTCTGCAAATGCATTTATATTACCAGAGGCTTCTTTAAGTGCAAAAACATTAGGATTTTGTTCGACAATAGAAGCAAAAGTCTGAGGAAAAAGATTTACACCAGTCCGGCCAGGCACATTGTAAAGGCAAAACTTTTGTTCTGGCAAAGATTGAAAAATTTCTGAAAAATGAAGAATTAAATGTTCTTGGGCCGGCTTGTTGTAGTATGGAGTGACAACCATTAAACCATCTAAAAAACGACCACAGTTACTTACCCGACTATATTTAGAACATTTTTCCTTCGTAGATTCTGTGCAGTTAGAGCCTGAGCCAGCAATAATTTTAAATTTATCCGTCTGATACTCAAGAGCTACGCGAATAATTTCTAAACATTCTGATTCACTGAGCGTCGGGCTCTCTCCTGTTGTACCAAGAACGACAACACCGTCCACCCCAGATTGCTGCTGCAAAGACAATAACTTATGAAGAGAAGCCCAGTCGATAGAACCATTTAACTGAAATGGAGTAATGAGGGCAGTAAAAATACCAGAAAAAAAAGAGGAATAGCTCACAAAAACCTCACAGAAAGGGGTTCGTGTGAATTACTATTCCATATTTTTTTTAGATACAAGTAAATTTATCTTTGAGAACGAAATAAGGAAGGAGCTAAACTACTCATCCTGGTATACTTTGACTTTGAAGACACAAGAGATTCTAAAAGTTTTTTTGAGTGAACAATATCATCAAACTCAATACCAAAGAACCACTCACCAGTATCTGCATTTGCCCAAACAACCCGCCCAGGAAGCTCATTTGGCATTTTACTATGAGGATTTAAGGTGAACTCGTTAAACTCTATCTGTTCAAAGGAAGGAATTTCAATTGTAATTTTGGATTTCTCGGGAATGTTTTCAAATACAGTTAGCAAAGACTTCCAATTTTTTTTAGAGCTTCCTTCTGAGGAAAGAGGACGAACTCGAATACCTGAAAAAGAGCAATCTTCTATAAGCCCAGCAAAAGAAATCTGGGTATTTTTCTCGTTTTTGTTATCTATTTCAAGAAACAGCTTTGCCGGTATTTGGCACGAAACCCTTTTTTCTGCTCGAATTTTTCCTTCACAAAAACGATTAACGACAGCCATGACAACTACTGGATTCACGGGCTTTCTAAGCCAACTTCGACAATCATCATACTTATTCAGGAGGGATTCTATTTCTTGAGTGACTTCAGGCTTATCAAATGCTGTCATTAGAATTGGTTTCTTGATCATTTTTTTTATTCTTAATGCCAATTGCGCACCAGACATGTCAGGAAGATCATAATCAACAATAAATGCATCAATTTCTTGATCGTTTTTTGCAAGCTCTAGGGCATCAGCAGCTGTCTTTGCTACCAGAACCTGTATGCCATAAAAATTTTCTTTAAAAACCTCACAAACCATAACAAGACTAGCTTTGCTGGAATCAGCAATGAGAATTTTCTTCATAAAAGAAGACCCTTTATTAAATTTTAGACTGAGTGATGAACAATAAAGAGAATATCACAGGAAAGATTTGCGATGGATTACACTAGGACCAAATCGCCCAATGGCGGCCATATGCTTGGCTGTTCCATACCCTTTGTGCTGGTCAAAACCAAACTCAGGAAAAATCTTATGAATTTCAGTCATTTTCTGATCACGAAAAACCTTAGCCATAATGCTAGAAAACCCCAGAGTCTTGTACCGTCCATCACCTTTAATGGCTGTTACCATAGGGCTTTGAACGATCTGGTCAGGCACTTTAGGGACCAAATTACCATCCATAAGTAACGCAATATTCGTGCACATGTCGTCAGTCAATTTTTCTTGATCTTGCAAGTACTTTAATGACCGAGCGCTGGCCCACTGAGTGGCATTCCAGATATTGACGGCATCAATTTCATCTTGAGAAGCCTCTCCAAACGCGTAATTGCACAGCTCTAGAGAGGATTGCCGCAGACAATCTGTGCGACTTTCCTCCAAAGGGGAGCAAAGCATGCTGTCAGAAAAAGAAAGAGAAGGATTCACTAGATAAGGATTTTGCCAGTAAGAAGGCCCCAGACATGGGGGCAAAGGAGAAAACTGCTCAGCAACTAGGCGGAAACACATCTCTCTTCTTTTTTCTGTTAATTTTTTGCTATCACCTAGAATTTTAATCCAATCCATTTGAAGGGGGGTTGGTCTATTTTCAGAAAGTCTCCAATAGCTAGCGCACACTACCACTGGGCCTGCAACACAGCCGCGACCTACTTCGTCAATAGCGATAAGACCTGAAAATTCGTTTTGGAGCTTGTATCCTAATGTGACAAGAAGTTGAACTTCTGGAAAAAAAGGAGAAGAATTCACTGGCAAGATTGAATTTGACGTAAAATAGCTTGCTTAGGTTGGTTACCAACAAGCTCCCCCACTTTTTGCCCGTCTTTGATAAATGCCAAAAAGGGAATATTTCTGATGTTAAATTTACTTGCAAGCTCAGGGTTTTCTTCTACATTCACTTTGCATATTTTTACAGTCCCTTGATTTTCAAGAGCAATTTCTTCCAGTACCGGCTCTAAAGCTTTACAAGGACCACACCAATCAGCCCAAAAATCAAGAACTACTAAAGCTTTTGAATCTAGAACTTCTATTTGAAAATTTTTGTCCGAAACTTTTAAAACTAAATCTGACATGAGATTTCCTTCCTTTGTAAATAATCTTAATGATCTGTCATATATAAAATTTATCCCCTATTCAAGTGCCGGTGTTCAGCACTAACAAAAGGAAACTCCGAACGGAATTTATCTGCAAGCTCTTCTATAATAGCAACACTTCGATGCTTACCGCCAGTACAACCAATGCCAAGAGAGAATGAATGCTTCCCTTCTTCCAAATAAAGAGGATAAAAAAAAGCAATAAAATCAGATATTTTTTCAATAAAAAGGTGGACATTTTTATCAGCAAACACGTAATTTTTTACAGCTTTTTCTAATCCCGTTAAATTCTTCAACGCGGGATCATAAAATGGATTTTTGAAGCACCTAACATCAAATAACATGTCAATATCTTTAGGAACGCCATATTTAAAACCAAACGAAACAAGGTGTACCATGACACATTTACCATCTTCATGGAAGGAAAAATTATGGTAGACAAACCGCTTTAATTCATGAACAGAAAGCTCTGAGGTATCGATCAAACGATGGGCCAGATTACTAATAGGTTCAAGCATTTTCTCGTCTAATTGTATCGCTTGATGAAGATTTATCTGCGCATCTTTAGCAATAAGTGGATGTTGCCTTCTTGTTTCACGAAAACGCTTTGATAAGACTTCTTCGCTTGAGCAAAGGTATAAAACAAATATGTCATACTTTTTTTGTAGATAAGGAAAAACTGATTGAAAGGTTGAGATCGTTTGAACATCCCGAGAATCAAGACCCAAGGCAATAAATTCGGACTGAATGTGCTCAAAAACATTTTCAGAAGCAAGCGCTTTGAGAAACACGGCTGGCAAATTATCGATACAGTAATAACCTAAGTCTTCAAGCGCATGAATTACTATTGTTTTTCCTGAGCCTGCCAATCCAGAAATAATAACCAGTTTTTTTTTTCGAGTCATTGAGATTTATCTCGCTTAGAAAATACCTGTCAGCGTAAAGCTACCCTCAGGATTGATAATATCATTGTGTGCAGGAAATTGCTTGGTATATTTTTCAGAAACAGAAAGAGTTCCGATAACATAGCGATTTAGGAAATAGTTAAATGAGATTGAAGTGGCCTGCGAATAATAGCTAGAAATTTTAACCGCATTTTGCCATGTACCTTGAAGATCTTCAGACAAAGAAATACTAAACTTTTTATTGATAGGAAACAATATGCTTGGCTTTAACCCAATGTTAAAAAAATCACCATAGGTAGTTGTTCTTCGAGATACTAGCTGTTCTTGAGTATTAGCATGAATTGAGACGATGCCTTTGCCAACTTTTCCAAGGGTATTCGAAAAATTTTGGTTGAACACAAAGCCATTGCGACGATCAGCTTCTGGTTTATTAGAAATATCTTTGAAGTAAGACACATTAAGATCGAAATAGCTGAAACGTGAACCGAGTAACGCATAATAAGAATTTTGCTTTTTATCTAGAAAGATAACTCCATTGCTTTCATAAAAATTAATTGACTGAAGCTTAGTTTTATCTTTTTCTTTGCCATTTTCGTAACGTATTGTCTGGTGCAAAGTCACATCCGCTGCCATGACATCAAGCGCACTAAATTGAGGGTCAAAATTGTTAATAAGCGAAGCCTTAGTATCTATTCCTAAAAACACACCGGGATCAGTGGTTGTCACCGATTGATCGTATTTAAAAATAGCAGAACTTAGAAATTTCCATGAGTATTTGGAAGAGTATTGTTTTGGCAAAGACTGGTTGTAAGGCAACGAAAGAGCATTATCGGTATAGTTTATACCGATAGGAACAACTAACGACCATGGTTTCTTGACTTTGATATTTCCAAGAAATTCGTTCACTGATTTTGTAAGTTTAGGAGAAAGACTAGAATTAAACGATAAATCAGTCAATTTATCTTTGGCAACAAGAAAGTCTTTCTTGAAAAAATAAATTGTAGCAATATAAAAATCAGCCTCTAATCTCAAAAGATCTTTGGGGGGCATAAGAGATTTAAATTTTTCAAAATCAAGCTGAGCTTCATCATATTTCTTATCTATGAAATAGACCAAACCTCTTCCCCAGTAAGCCTCAGCAGAATTTGGATTTTTTTGAAGAATCGTATTGTAGTTCTGAATTGCTTTGTCTGAAATTTGAGAATCTTTGTAAGCATCGGCAAGGCACAACTGCATTTTTTCAGTAAGTGTCACCTTGTTTTCCGGAGAATCAAGTAGATCAATAACATCGAGAAACTGTTTTTCAGAAATCAGCTGAGCGCATTTTTTTTCCAGTTGCTCTGGCTTGTAAGCTTGCACTTTTTTTTGAGCAAGTTTTTTATCTTCCTCAGTGGTAAACATAGTTACAATATCAGTTGTTTTTTTGTCACTTACCAAAACCAATGGAAGAGGCTTTCCTTTTTCATTCACTCGGAAAAGAACGCCTGGAGATAAGGGAATGAGCGCCTTGTTCTTCTCATTTTTTTGAAATTTTTTAGCTAAAGTAATTTTAGCCTTGCCTCCGAGCAAAAATAATTCCGTAATATTTAATCCAGACTTTTCCTCAAAATAGCGCTGGACAACAATGTCGGACTTGATATCAGGAATAATATCCAACTCGTTTGTATGAAAAACCACCGTGGGACCTGAGGTTTTTAGCTTAACCTTGACAGACTTAAATTCAAGAATCCCTTGACTTAAAGTTATGTTCCTAGCGAAAGGATTTTCAAGCAGATCTTCTTTTTTATCGGTAATTTCTAGCTTACAATTTGCACCAAAATTCCATGTGCCAGATTCAATTGAATCCAAACGCAGAAAACTTTGTTTGCCAGTGGAGATACTCCCCTGCTTCCAAAGAAAAGAAATCTTTTCATTCATAATTTTCATTGTATTGTTATCGGAATCTTTAAAGATTGACTCACCAAGATAGTCTTGAGCAGAAAGAACAGGGGGGGAAAAATCCACTTCGGCCAAAGCAGAAGCACCAACAAAAGGAACAAACCCTAAAACTAGAGTCCGCAAACTAGCCACTAAACACCATTTCAACATTCTGTTCTCCAGCTAACAAACTCAGAACCCGTTTGAGTTCTTGAAAAGACGATGAGGTATCATTCGTAAATTGTTTCTTTTTTAACGGAAAAAGAATTCTACCATTTGGAGTTAACCTCATGTTGGCTACCTTATGATTGCAGACCTCAAGAATTCTTTTGATTACATTCTCGCTCTGTGGGTCATGAAATTGCAACAGTTTAGCGTCAAGACAAATCTCAGTGGCATCCTCTCCTACCGTTAAACTACTGGCGCCCATCAAAAGCAGCATGCGCCTCACCCTTGACATTTCAGCTAAGTTGATGGCCTCTTGCGGCAATGCTCCAAAACGGTCTTCACATTCGGCGAGCAGATTTGCCAACACTTTTTCTTGGTAAGCACCAAAGAAACGGCGATAAGTTTTCAATCTTTCTTTTGAATTTTGTATATAATTTTCTGGAATTTGGCAGAGAACTGGTATGTGAATATCCACATCAGATGGGGGAGAAACTTTCTGGCCGCCAAGGGTTTTGATGGCGTCATCCAGCATTTGTAAATAGGTTTCAAGACCAATATCATTTACTTTACCGCTTTGATCATCGCTCAAAATATTTCCACTGCCACGCAACTCAAGGTCCTGGCTAGCAATTGCAAAACCCGCACCTAGGTCTTGGTGATCTTTTAAAATTTGTAACCTTTTCATTCCTTCAGATTCTTCATCAATACTTCCAGAAGTGAGAAAATAAGCAAAGCCTCGGGTAGAACGACGACCAACACGTCCTCTCAGCTGATAGAGTTGAGCCAAACCAAAATGATCGGCATTTTGTATGATGATGGTATTCACGTTTGGCATATCAACACCTGATTCAATAATAGTTGTGCATAAAAGAACTTCATATTGACCATCTAAAAAGCTTAAAATAGTTTTTTCCAACTCCTTTTGAGACATTTTGCCGTGCCCTACCGCAATGCGTAGAGAAGGCAATAATTGTTGCAAATAAGCTTGAACTGCCTGCAAATCATCTACTCGATTATGAACATAAAAAAGCTGGCCACCACGAGAAAGTTCTTGCTCAATAGCATTTTTTACCAATTCGTCTTCAAATGGACAAACAAAAGTTTTTGTTGCTAGACGAGCTTTAGGAGGCGTATTTAAAAGACTCAACTCTTTTAATCCAGTCATTGCCATTTGAAGAGTTCGAGGAATAGGGGTCGCAGTCATGGTGAGCACATCAATACCGTAAGACATCGATTTAATTTTTTCTTTTTGAATGACACCAAACCGTTGTTCTTCATCCACAACAAGTAATCCTAAATCCCGAAAAACAATATCTTTGGATAATAGTCTATGAGTTCCAATCACGATGTCTACTTCACCATTTTCAAGTTTCTTCAAAACTTTGCTGGCTGTTCCAATGGATCTATCCATCAGTTCTATATTCACACCAAACTCTTGAAACCTCTCTTTCAAAGAGCGAAAGTGCTGATGAGCAAGAACGGTTGTGGGAACAAGCCAAGCGACTTGCTTTCCATCAAGTACACACCTATAGGCGGCGCGCATGGCAACTTCAGTTTTCCCAAAACCCACATCACCGCAAAGAAGGCGATCCATAGGCTTGGGGTGTCCCATATCTGACATGATTTCCTTGATAGCTTTTAATTGGTCTGGTGTTTCATCGAAGGGGAAGGCATCTTCAAAAGTAAGGTAGTCTTCATCAATTTTTGAAAAGGAATGGCCTGGCGTCATACTCCGCTTGGCTTGATAATCAAGAAGCTCCTTGGCAATTTTTTCTACATCTTTCTTCGCTTTTTCTTTCTTTTT
This sequence comes from Pseudomonadota bacterium, assembly GCA_027490595.1. GTDB lineage: Bacteria > Bdellovibrionota_B > Oligoflexia > Silvanigrellales > Silvanigrellaceae > Silvanigrella. The sequence goes on along the minus strand of JAIXXU010000001.1, from coordinate 1,263 downwards.
CTCCCAGGACGACCCTTTCAAAGAATCAAGAGTAACACTACTACTGGTGCCTATATATTTTTGAACTAAATTTAATTTATGAACAGGGACATATACTTTATCATTATTTGCAAATTCTAAAGCAAGAAAATCACCAGTAATACCCATCAATGAAATGGTCATAATACCACGAAATTTAGCTATACCATATTGAATATGTACGACATAATCACCATCTGAAAAATCAGAAAATTGAGAGGATAGAAATATTTGACTGTTTGCTTTTGAACGGGACTGTAGGTCATTTTCATCTATTTCTTCAAAATGTTCTGAGGAAGCAAATCCTCTAATCCAATTTTCAGAAAGAAATAAAGTCCTATCTTTGTGAAGAAAAAATCCAGAATCCATTGTTAAAATGCATACAGCTACGGTATCGGACAATGGAAAAATAAAATCATTTGGCGAGTCAAAAAAAGCAGAGGCATCAAAATTTTTCTTTAAGTTCTCAAACTTAACGTTTGAAAATTCAGGGAAATACTTGGCTAAAACGACAGAAAACTCGATAAAAGAATTGGCGCTTACAAAACAAAAGACGACTCGATTCATGAAGTCTTTTAAATCTAAAATTTCTTTTACTTTTTCAATCTTATTAGAGTATTTTTCTTTATTTAAGGTAATTAATCTCTGATATAAGTTTAGAGGGAGAGAGAATTTATTTTCCTCTAATTTACTTACCCTCAGGAAATCAGATATTTTATTCTTTTCTTCAGAAATTTTTGGGAATACAAACTCTTTTTTTGGAGCAAGAAAGTTTTTATCCCCAGCATTTATATAAGATTTATCATAGAGAACGTCCAACTGCTCAATTGTTTCAGTAATATCATCATTAGATAGCAAGGAATAAAAAGACAATTCTAGATTTTTTTCTCTAGAAAAATTATTTAATTCTTCAAAAAGAGAGGAATATTTTTCAAAGGAAAACATATAATGGAGATCATCAATACCAACAAAAGGAATATTTGCCTTTAAATCTTCCAAATACATATTGCGCTGAACACCTGTCAGCTTTTGTTGTAAAATATATTGATTCAGTTTTTCAACATGAAGGGGTAAAACATCCCGTTTTGGCCATATAAACTCTCTTGCAGGTAATAAAAAAAACCGTTCCAAGTGTTCGTAGGAACGCTGATCTTCTACGCGAAAAAGCCTGATTTTTTCAATTTTATCATCAAAAAATTCCAAGCGACATGGAGATTTTAAGCCCGGTGTCCATACATCAACAAT
>JAIXXU010000269.1 GCA_027490595.1 Pseudomonadota bacterium | reverse complement strand
TGATCAAAGGCCTGTATGCCAAAGTTCCATGTCATCATTTCAATAATTGGTCTTAGGCCACACATAGCGGCGCCAACTCCCAGACCAGCAAAGCCTGCTTCCGATATGGGAGCATCCACAACGCGCATCGGGCCGAATTGAGCTAGCATTCCCTTAGAAACTTTGTAGGCACCATCGTATTCTGCAACTTCCTCACCCATAAGAAAGACATTTTCATCCCGTTCCATTTCTTCTACCATTGCTTGGCGAAGGGCTTCACGATAACTAATTATAGCCATTTTGATTCTCCTTATTCCGCAACCAAAACGTGATCGTAGAGTTCATGCAAAGGTGGTTCCTCAGACTCTTCAGCGAAATTCACGGCTGCTTCTACTTGTTCAGCAATTTGTTCTTCAATTTTCTCGATGTCATCTTCCTTTAATGCCCCACGAGACAGGAGTTCTTCTCCAAGGATCACCAAGCAGTCTCTTGCTCTTTCCATTTCAACTTCGTCTTTGGTTCGGTAATGTCCGGGGTCAGAAACAGAGTGTCCACGGAAGCGATAGGTCATGCACTCAATCAGAATAGGCTTGCTTGTTTTGCGAGTTTCTTCAATAATTTCGGACATTTGATTGTAGGTATTGATGACGTTTCTGCCGTCTACAACAGCTTGGCGCATATTGTAAGCTTTAGCTCTGTCTGCAAGGTTTTTGATAGAGGCAGTGCGAGAAATGGCAGTTCCCATTCCGTATAAGTTATTTTCAATGATAAAAATACAAGGTAAGTCCCAGATGGCAGCCATGTTTAAAGCTTCGTGAAACTGACCTTGGTTAATCGCAGCATCGCCAAGATAACATAGAACAACTAAGTCTTCTTTTTTATACTTGATTTTCCAGCCAACTCCTGTGGCCAGGGGAACCTGTCCACCAACGATGCCATGGCCTCCAAGAAAACGCTCTTTCTTAGAAAACATATGCATAGAGCCACCTTTGCCGCGTACGCATCCTGTTACTTTGCCTAACAGTTCTGCAACCATTGCACCTGGTTCCATTCCAAGAATGATGGGCATGACGTGATCGCGATAACCTGAAATCACATAGTCTTGACCTTTACGAATAGCATTGAGGCAACCAACTGCAACAGCTTCTTGGCCAATGTACAAGTGACAAAAACCGCTGAATTTTTGCTGGGCATAGAGTTGACCTACACGTTCTTCAAGGCGCCGAGAAAGCAGCATTTGCTTATAAAAATCTATCAATAAATGATCTGGTAATTTATTTGCCATAAGTTCAACTCCGGGAGGGAAGGATTTTTATCCTTCGCAAAACTTTTGTCATGAAGGTCAATAAGTGCTTCATGATTATTAATCAAATTTACGATCTGTTGTCGAGACTATCTAAAGTCTGCGAAATTTACAAGTTAGTCTCTTTGTTCGTCAAGCATTGTGCCACACAACATATTCACATTTAGCTTTCACAATTTGGAGTTTTGATGACTAAGTTGATAGACAATCAGTTTCAGATGGTAGCTCCGCGTTGGATTCAAACATATCCAGCTGGCGGGTACCGATTTTTTAACAGGGAATTTCTTATTATTTCTTACAAGACTGATAAGGACCTTTTAGAGTCTCTTCTTCCTCCTGGCTTAGAACTAGTAGAACCTGTTGTGAAGTATGAGTTTATCAAAATGCCCGATTCTACGGGTTTTGGTAATTACACGGAGTCAGGGCAAGTAATTCCTGTGAGATACAAAGGAGAAGAGGGCACGTTTACTCTTGCCATGTATCTTGACTGTCATGCACCCATTGCTGGTGGAAGAGAAATTTGGGGTTTCCCTAAAAAATTAGCATCACCAAAACTATTTTCCGAGAACGATGTCCTCATTGGAACTTTGGATTATGGGAGTATAAGAATTGCCACTGGAACGATGGGATACAAGCATATCTCTGTTGATACAAACTCTATCCTTGAATCTTTGAAAAAACCAGTGTTTCTCCTAAAAAATATACCTGGTGTTGATGGCCGTCCAGAGATCAATCAGCTTACGAAAACTTATTTGACCGACATTATTGTCAAAGAGGCGTGGAAAGGGCCTGGTAGTCTAGAATTGCATCCTCATGCTTTGGCTCCTGTCGCGCAATTGCCTGTGAAGGAAATTATTTCAACCATTCATTTTCTGACTGATTTAACCTTACCCTATGGTGAAGTAGTTGAAGATTATTTAAAAAATAAATGAGGTTAAAGAATGGTTTTCTTGAAAAATAAAACAGCTCTTATTACAGGCTCTACTAGTGGTATTGGTTTAGGTATTGCAAATCAAATGGCGTCAGAGGGCTATGATATTTTACTGAATGGTTTTGGAAATAGTGCAGAAATAGAAAAAATTAAGTCAGAATTATTTGAGAAATATGGAATTAAAATATTTTATGTGAATGCTGATTTAACTAAAAAAAATGACATCAAATATTTGGTGGAAGAGGGTTTAAATTATTTTGGTCATATTGATGTTCTGGTAAATAATGCAGGTACACAATATACGGCTCCTGTAGAAGAATTTCCAGACGATAAGTGGGAACTTATTTTAAATCTAAATCTTTCTTCTGCATTTTATTTGATAAAAGAAGTCATGCCTTATATGCAAAAAAATAATTGGGGTAGGATTATTAATATTGCCTCGGTTCATGGATTAGTGGCTTCTGCCCACAAAGCAGCCTACGTTGCCGCCAAACATGGTCTTTTGGGTTTGACAAAGGTTGTTGCTCTAGAAACAGCAAAAACAAATATTACCTGCAATGCTATTTGTCCTGGCTGGGTGTACACCCCACTTGTGGAAAAACAAATTCAAAATAGAGTCGACAGTGGTGAAGGGACGTTTGAAAAACTAAAAAAAGATCTCGTATCTGAAAAGCAACCAAGTGAAGAATTTGTCAGTGTGGAGCAAATTGGTAAACTGTGTTTGTATCTCGCAGATGAATCAACCACTCAACTCCGTGGAGCAGCTATTCCTGTAGATGGTGCTTGGACTATTCAATAAAAATTAAAAATACCTGTTCTTTTGCCTTTTAAAAAAACATCATTTTCATACAAAAAACAGACCCACCAGATTTGATATATTCTGTCGTATCTACTTCCACGGGAATAAAGCCATGGGTTTTGAGCATATCCACAGTTTTGAGGTTTCCTTTTTGTATAATGACGTTTAAGCCATCGGGACAATGAGCATTACAGGCAAATCCAGGTGAGTCAGCTTCTTCAAGAGGCACAGGAAGAAGACGAGAAAAAATAGTTTCAAGAAGATGTCGTCCCTCGGTAGTAAAAGCTTCAGGGCAATAAAGCGCTGTTTGGTCATTCAAAATACTAAGACAGGTATCTAGGTGATAAAATTTATCATTTTTAAGTTCAAAGATTGCAACAGGACATTGTGTTGTTTCGCTAATAATTTCATACATTGATTTATGAGTTCTAAAACCATGGCCACCAAGGAGAAGTCTTTTTGAGCCTAGCCATAATAAATCCCCCATTCCTTCGAGCAATGTGCTTTGTGAGCGCGAAGGTAAATGGTGAATTTTATAGCCTTGGGTTAAATAGAATTGTTTTATAGCTTCTACTTCTTTTTGTCTCACATCGTCTTTCATATTAGAAATAACAACATTTTTTTGTCCAGCATTGTCTAGAAAAGGAAAAGATTGATTGGCGCAAAATACCATATCAGGGAGATTTGCTTCTCCAGGTAATGTGTAAAGTTGCAACTCAAGTTTTTCATAAATTAATTTTAGGTTTTGCCATTGTTCTTGAGCTTTTGCTTTGTCTAACGTGCGAGGGTTTCCAGCGTTATCCAACATATGTGCATTGATTGCTCTTTCAATATTGAAATGATCAGGTGTCACCATGAGAACATTTCTAGGGGGTACTTGAGTTGGTATTAGTTTTAAATCAACAGAAAATGAAGATGCTGTTTCAAACGTCTTGGAAGTCATGAGTTGCCCTTATTATTTTTATACGCAGAATGCCATTTAATTAGATTATAATTTTGATGGAATACATTGTCAAAAATAGTTTTGTGTTTAATCTTGGGATTGATGACAAAACGCAAGGGAGCTTTTTTTAGCAGGGGTAAATCGGCTGTGTGATCCGACCAAGAGCTATGCCACTGAAAATTATTTCCCAAGTGCTCCTGTATTCGTTTTAATTTTTCTTCCTTGTAGCAATTTGCGGAAGAAAAAATGATACCGCCACAAAAAAAGCGAAGTTTAGACCCTATGATTAGCCGTACGGGAGGTAGTTGTTTTTTCATCCAGTGACGTACCCAAAGTTGTCCAGAGGCACTGACAACAACAATTTCAATATTTTGTTGACGGAGCTTTTCAAATTCTTCTTTGGCCTCTTTGAAAAAAAATTGTTTCTTTTGGAGTTCGCTTTCAGGTCCAAGAAGGGCTATACTCTGTCGTTTTGTACGAAAGACTGTGAGGCACCAAAGAATTGCTGACTTTGCGTATCTTTTATCCCAGCCAAATAGGACCGTGCTCGCTAAGATGGGAGCTGTGAGGCAAAGCAAAAATAGTCGCCATGGTTGAGTCTTAAGAACTTTGCGAATGAGTAGTTGTAAAGAGTCAGCATCAATAAGTGTGCCATCGAAATCAAAAAAAGCATAAGAGGTTTTACTATTTTCCATGATATCCACCGCCGAAAAAAATTTAGGGGAAACTTATGGGAATTTTGTTATTGTGGCAAATGGTGGACTTTGTTTGACATATTTTATTCCCCAGGGGGCTCCTAAAATTATTCCTGGGACACTTTGTTTTCTTCCTTTACGAAAAGGAATGCAAAGCAAAATTGTTGTTGGCGTGCTTTTAGAATATTGTGAAAAGCCAAATTTTAAATGCGTACCTATTCAAGGCATAGCAACTTTTGAAATTATTTTTTCTGAAGAACAACAACAAAAAAATTTTCAAATAAGGAACCTGCTCCAATACATCTATTGTGGAAAAATGGTTGATCTCCCATGTTTTCGGTTCCGTCTGAGCGCATCAGCATCCAGCCGCAAAAGATGTCAATCAAAAGACAAACCAAAATGACCCATGTTTAGCGCCTCAAAACCAAGATTTTTCTTCTTCTTAATTCCACGGCGCATCCTCTCTTTC
>JAIXXU010000175.1 GCA_027490595.1 Pseudomonadota bacterium | reverse complement strand
CATTTTTTCTAAAAAATCCATGTCAAAATCCTGCAACTTCAAATGGCCATCTACAGCTAATGGAGGAACCTTGTCACTTGGAAGAATACTTTGCTCTGCTTGTGTTTTTAAATATTGTTTTAACCAATCTAATTTTGAGGGGCAAATAGTTAAACCCACAGCATGAAAATGTCCTCCAAAGGAAATAAACTCATGCCTTACTTTGTCCAATGCTTCAAATAAATTAAAGCTATGAATGGAACGACCACTACCTTTTAATTTTCCGTCAACAGTACAAAATACCAGCGTAGGCCTATAAAATTTTTCTAGAATGCGAGAGGCAACCAAACCAACAACACCCACATGCCAATCCTCTTTATGGAGTACAAAGGCATCAGGCAGGTCAACTCCCATCGATTGAACTTGATTTAAAGCCTCTGAAGTCATGTGTTTTTCAAGTTGTTGTCTTGATGTATTTTCATCATGCAATATTGTGGCTAATTCTTGAGCTTGAGCTTCATCTTTCGCCATAAGAAGTTCTACTGTTTTGAGAGCGTTACCAAGTCTACCAGCTGCATTTAAACGAGGGCCAATTTTAAAGCCAATGTCATAGGCATTGATAGGGGAATAACCATTCCAACCGGCATTCTTGAGTAAATAAAATAGACCTGGCCGCTTACCGGAAAGCAATAGCTTAGACAAAACACCCAAGCCCTCCCGGCATAAAATATGATTAATACCATCCAAGGGAGCCATGTCTGCAATAGTACCAATGCACACGTAATCCAAAAAATCCTTTAAATTTGGCAAGGTGGCTGAGTATTTTTTTTCTCTCAACAATGCTCTAATTGCAATAATTAAATAAAAGGCAACCCCAACACCAGCAAGCATCTTGTAAGGAAATAAACAGTCTTTTTGTTTAGGATTAATAATTGCAAAGGCATCAGGCAAAATATCTGGTAAATCGTGATGGTCTGTAATAATGACATCTATACTTAGTTGTTTTGCCAAATCACAGGCTTGTGTTGCTGAAATCCCATTATCTACAGTTATAATAAGTTGAATCCCTTGCTGTGCAAGGTTACGAACACCCACAGAATTTAAGCCATAGCCTTCAGTAAGTCTGTCAGGAATATAAATTTGAGTATGGACACCAAGGGCATGAAAAAAGAAAGAAAGCATTGCACAGGATGTTGTCCCATCGACATCGTAGTCGCCAAAAATAGCTATGGATTGCTTTTCTTCTATTGCTTGAATAATTCGTTTTGCAGCCTTTTCGACGTCTTTTAACGACCAGGGATCAGGCAAAAAACGTAGGAGATTATCTTCATAAAGATCAGGGGCTGTTAAATTTTTAAATAATAAGTCTTTTTTTTCGTTCAAGAAATTAGGCAAGGAATCTAAATTACTCAAGCAAATATTTTTGTATTTCCAGGCATATTTTTTAGTTGTAGGTAATGAAATCATGAAACAAAAAACTCATTTATTTTTGGGGTTTTTTTCGAACAACAACAGGAGGTGCATAGTCTTTGGGTCTTTGATTATTAGCATTTGAAACTGTTTTAGTTGTGACAAAACCAAATTTTGCAAGCCATTTATCCATTGCTAGAGTGAGAGGAGCCGCAACATAAATAGATGAGTAAGTACCGACAATAATTCCCACTAACATAGTAATGGCAAAATCTTGAATAGATCCTCCACCAAGTAGAGAAAGAACAATTAAAGCTAAAATTCCTGTTGTTGAAGTCAAGACAGTACGATTCATTGTTTGACTGATACTTCGATTTACAACGTCAACCATGGGCAAAGTCGGCTGTAAAAGACGAGTTTCACGAATACGGTCATAAACAATGACAGTATCGTTGATGGAATAGCCTACAATTGTGAGAAAAGCAGCTATTGAGCTTGTTGTAAATGGCTTACAGAGAAGCGTCATGAAGCCTAGTGCAATAAGAACGTTGTGCGCCAAACACAAAACTGCACCTGGAGCAAAACGCGAGTCAAAACGAAAAGCTACGTAAATTAAAATCCCAACACAAGAGAGCATCAAAGCTAGATAACCTTTATATTCATCTTCTTTTCCAACTTTTCCCGAAATATTAGTCATCGAGCTCACCTGAAGATTATCATTACCTACTTTATTCTTAAGGCTCTGAACAAATGCACTAGCACGATTTGTGGTTGCGTTTTCATCTTCTCCGGTTTTCCGCGTAAGTCTCACTACGAAAGAAGAAAATTTTTCATGATTCGTTAAACTTGACGACGTTGTCACTTCTGCTTGAGTTAAACCTAAACTATTTAGAACTTCGTCGATTTGGCTTCGTTGAAATCCTTGCTGAACCGGCTGTAGCTGAATTTCTGCTCCACCTAAGAAGTCAATGCTGTAATTCAAACCTTTTAAACTTATTACAATTAAGGCTGCAATAACCAGCAAAACAGAAACTCCAATGGTAACTGTTCGCCACTTCATGAAATCAAAGTGGTAATCGTTGGGAAAAATCTGAATATTGCCAGGTTTAAAAGTCATTTAACCAAACCTCTTAAAATTTGTTTTTTCAATGAGCCATTG